>JAYTEB010000164.1:0-1345 GCA_043735605.1 Candidatus Lloydbacteria bacterium
GCAAGTGTCCCGACTATTTCAAAACGCCTACCCACGCCATGAAATAGGTTGAGTACCCCTTGTATTTCAAGTGAGGAGCCACCATAAGCGAGGTACGTGGCAACTGCAGCGAGGATGTTGTATACGCTGTAGAGTCCCGCAAGAGGAGTGCTGAAGACTCCTTGTGGAGTGCCTTTCCATACCAATTCAAACGACTGGACTCCCGCCGCCTCTGAAACAGCGCGAGCATAGAGGTCTGCCCCCTCACCGACGCCAAAGCGAACGATGATCGCATCGGAGTCACGAACGATGTCGCGAATATTTGCATCGTCGTTGTTGATAATGAGCAAATCCTCACCAGAAAGCTTGGCAATATATTCTCGAAATGCACTCTTGATATCTGCGAGGTCGTGATAATAGTCAGGATGGTCGAGCTCAAGGTTGGTGAGCAGTATCGCCTGCGGAGTGAGGTTGAGCATGTTACGGCGATATTCGCACGCTTCGACGATGAAGATGTCGCTTTTGCCCATGCGTAAGTTGCGATCCGGCCAGCCAGGGACCTCAGCGCCGACAATGACCGAAGGGTCGAGGCCGCCTCCCTCGAACAACTTCCCCATCAGCGCAGTCGTTGTCGACTTTCCATGAGTTCCTGATACTGCGATGGTGGTGAAGGGTGCGGTGACCATTGCTAATGCTTCAGGATAGCTCATCGTGGGGATAGCAAGCTCACGGGCGCGCACGCGCTCTGGGTTCTGCTCGGGGACTGCGGGGGAATAAACAACGAGCGAAACGTCTCCTGCGAGGTGTGCGGCGTCATGCCCTTCGTAATATTGCCCCTCGGGAAATGTATCACGAGGTGGGAGTGTCACATCTGAGCCTGTAATGAGCGTCCCTCTTTGTGCAAAAAAGCGCATGAGGGCAGAGACCCCAATTCCTCCCACTCCAATAAAGTGCACTTTGTGAATTTGGCTGAGTTCCATATTTCTGTACTCTGCATCTTAACGCAAATAGCGTGCTTTATTCAACTTGTGCTCTGCGAATGTTTTTGCGTAATGCATGGCACCGTTTTTATCCGAAAGGTAGAAGAGGAACTCCGTTTGTGTGGGGTATAGCGCAGCAGAAAGCGCCGCGAGCCCTGGGTTGCTGATGGGTTTCGGCGGCAGTCCCGCATAACGATAGGTGTTGTAGGGCGAATCGTGGTTAAGATCATCAAGAGTGAGTTCACTTGACGCTTTATTCATAATGTACACAAATGGCGCGTCGACCTGAAGCCGCATGCCCCGCCCTATTCTGTTCCACAATATTCCCGAAATTATTTTTCTGTCCACATCGATCACTGCCTCTTCTTCGATAAGCGAAGCCATCA
>JAYTEB010000165.1:0-1344 GCA_043735605.1 Candidatus Lloydbacteria bacterium
TCAAGAAATATTTGCCATTCTATAATACGGAACGACTCCACATGGGGATTAATTACCAAACACCACAGGAAGTGATGCAAAGGTGTTGACTATGAAACGTCATGTGTGCTGTGTTTAAAACAGACCCTGATTACTGCTTCTTTGTGCGACGAGCGTGCTTCGTGTGCTCCTCGCCTTCGTTATGGATGGTGGGTATTGCATCGGGGTTAGCTTGCGGCGCAATGTATGTCTCTTCGCCGATTTTTACCTTGGGGCTGATACCATGGAGGACAAGCAACTTTTCATACGGCTCGCGCTCGATGGTCTCCACGCGCACGAGCTCCAGCGCAATAGCGTCGAGGACGTGCTTATATTTCACGAGCAGGTCTTTCGCACGCACGAGTGAGTCGTTCATTATTTTCTCCACTTCAATGTCGATGCGTCGCGCGACGTCCTGCGAGTAGTCCCTCTCCACAAATCCACCACGACCGAGCAGCATGCTGCCAGAAGCCTCAAACGCAATGGGGCCAAGTGATGCAGACATTCCGTATTTCGCCACCATGTCTCGCGCGAGGCCTGTTGCCACCTGCAAGTCGTTCGACGGGCCCGTGGTCAGGTCGTCAAACATCATCAGCTCCGCGACATAGCCCCCGAGCGACACGACAATGTCGTCGAGAAATTCTTTGCGCGAGTGGAAGCGACGTTCTTCAAGGGGAAGCTTGAGTGTGTACCCCGCCGCATGACCGCGCGAAATGATCGATATTTTGTGGACGGGGTCTGCATAGGCGAGGAGTGAGGCGAGGAGTGCATGCCCACCCTCGTGATACGCAGTGATTTTCTTTTCCTCAACGTTCAGAATATGGCTCTTGCGCTCGGGGCCAATCATCACCTTCTCTATAGAGCGGATGAGATCATACTGTGACACTTTCTTTCTGTTTTCGCGTGCGGCAAGTATCGCACCTTCGTTCATGAGCGAGTAGAGGTCGGCACCCGAAAACCCTGGGGTGCGCTCGGCCACCACATGCAAGTTCACGTCTTCACCAAGCGGCTTTTTGCGTGCATGGATAAGCAGTATTTGCTCACGGTCTGCGAGGTCGGGGAGGTCGAGTACGACGCGGCGGTCGAAGCGGCCTGGACGCAAAAGTGCGGGGTCGAGTACGTCAGGGCGGTTGGTGGCCGCTATCACGATCACCTTTTCTGTGGGCTCAAATCCGTCCATCTCCACGAGTATCTGGTTGAGGGTCTGCTCACGCTCGTCATTGCCCCCACCTACGCCTGAGCCTCGTGCACGACCCACCGCATCTATCTCGTCGATAAAGATAATAGCGGGCGACTCTTTCTTTACCATCTTGAAGAGATCGCGCA
>JAYTEB010000166.1:0-8254 GCA_043735605.1 Candidatus Lloydbacteria bacterium
CGCTCCACCAATAACTTCCGATATTCATGAGGAGGCTAATGGCAACGGCGATATAGAGAATATTGGAATTCCCATATACTTGTGCAAACAAAAACCCCATACCGATGACGAGCACGAGAAACACCCCAAGAAGCCCGAAGGTCTTTGTGACATTTGCTGATTGGTGTGTGTAGAGTGTGGCCATGGTGATTGGGAGTGCGTGCCTAGCTTTTGTTTGCGGACAACAGCGTCGAAATAAGGGCTGAGGCGATCGCAACGATCGATACAACGGATGCTATTTTTATTGCGTGCTCTTTCATTTCAGAAAGAGTGATAACGTCTAGTACGTAGCACACCCCCAATAGCGCCCCGAGTATAACGAGAGAAACAAGTGCAACAAGTACAGTGCGCATGATTTTTGTATTCATAGATTTGATTGGGACTACTTAAAACTTTACTGCAACATTTTCCTGTGCGACGTCATTGTCAGGAAGGTCAAAAAATTCTTTTTTCCCGAACTTGAACATATTGCCAATGATATTGCTTGGGAATGAGTCGACGGCAATATTGAGGTCGCGTACGTTGCCGTTGTAGAAGCGGCGAGCAGCCTGAATCTTGTTCTCTGTATCTGAGAGCTCATCTTGTAGCTTCGCAAAGTTTTGATTGGCCTTCAGGTCTGGGTACGCCTCGGAAAGTGCAAACACGGACTTGAGTGCGTCGGTAATCATGTTTTGTGACTTCGCCTGATTGGCGGGAGTGTCGGCACCCTGCATTGCCATGTTGCGCGCCTCGATGACCTTGGTGAGTGTTCCCTCTTCGTGCTTCGCGTAGCCCTTCACTGTCTCGATGAGGTTCGGAATGAGGTCGTAGCGGCGTTTGAGCTGCACTTCAATGTCTGCCCACGCCTCTTCAGCGCGCGCGATGAGCCTTACGAAATTGTTGTACATACCGATGAGCCAAAATACGACGACAGCAAGAAAACCTAAAATAATGATTGATGACATATGATTGAATGATGAAGTTACATTAAAGACGCACGTTCGACAAGAGTACTATTATACCCTTCCCCAAAGGCTCCGCAACATAAAAAAACACCCGCAGAGGGTGTTAGTGGGGCGAGTGCCAAAAATCAGTCTGATCCGACCCCGCCGAGCCGCTGTGTTCCATTTGATGAAAAGCCCGTTGGAGCAGATGCCCGAGAACGTATGGTGGGAGCAAAGTTTGGCGCGAGGAAGACTTTGTGCGGGCTGCCATTGTGGTATCCCACGTAAAACGGCTTTCCGTTATTGGTGAAGACCTCTCTGCCTTCCTTGTCGACAAAGTATTCCCCAAAATTAGGGAAATGCTTATGCGTGGCATGCATGGCGAGCTTTGGTGGTTGCGACTTTTTCTTTACTTGAGGAGCGGTACCCGAAATGGTGAATTCGCCATACTCGGGATGCTTGTCGTCGACGTAGAAAGGCACGCCGGCCTTCCTGCGCACAAGCCGAGCACGAGAGAGCGGTGGGGGTGGGATAAAGCTAGCGAACACAAATTTCTCCTGAAGTGACAATAAAATCTAACATGAGAATACCTCACCACGCTACTTTTGTCAACTTACTTCCCCAAAAGAGCGACCCCGACAAACATGTCGGGGCCTTTTGGTACTAGACCACTAGAAACAGAGCTCCGCTGGCTCGCCGACTGAGGTAGCTGCGTCGCGGTTGCAAGCCGCAGCTACCCAGTCGTCGGGGTCGTGGTCGTGTTCGCGCTCCATGAGGATGCCTGTTGCCATGGCTGATGCCACGGCGTGGGTATCCCTGAAGTCTGGCTCGACGGGGACGAATGGATTCACTTTTCTGCCCATGCCCATGAGTACTCCTGAATTGAAACAAGGTGCACTACAAATGTAGTGTCGAATAATTATCTACTTCATTTCGATTTTGTCAACAACGCTCATGTTTTGTTGCAAAAAAATCCTTAGATGTATCAAAAAGGCGCCATATTTCAGGCGCCTCTGGCGAGACGAGTGGCAGTGCTCGTACTCAATGCGAAACAAAAGAACTGGAACTATGTGCGTGTCCACCATCCTTCCCGCTTTCAGTGGCGGGTGTATCGTTTGTGATAGTGGACGAATGCGTCGGGTGAAGAAATGTGACACGGCCGTTGTTGGCTACGTCTGCGTAGAAAATATCACCAACCTGAAGTACATCGCTGTAACCAGGCACCACTTTGCGAATGATGTAGCGTTTTCCACTCTCATCGAGGGCGGTTTTGAAGAGGCCATTAGTGGACGCGCATGTGAGCACGATCGACCCTGCGCGCGGGGAATCATCCGCGACAGGAGTAGGGAGGGGTTCGGATGTCGGATCAATGACTGCAAACAACGGAAACTCGTCATCTGTCGAGCTGGCTTTTTCTGCATCAGCAGAGCGGCGAGCAAAGAACCGTGAAGCCAAAACGCCGAGTACGACTAGTCCACAAAGAGCAGCAAGGGCAATGATTACGGGGAACCACTGCGTGGCGAGCGATGGTGTTGCGTCGGGAGACTTTTGCACACTCAGCGTGGCAGGGCTTTGCGCTGCTTGTACTGGTTTTGTTTCCGCCACAGTCGCCTTCGATAGCAGGAGCTGCTCGGCCAGAATTTTTTCTGGGGCGCGTGGAACGGTAATCTGCGTACCCACTTGAATGTTCCTCCATACGGGGTCTGTGCACTCTTTTTTCGACAGAGTGCAGGCATCTACCCAATACTTTGGCCAGTCTTTGCGTGGCAATTTTTCTGCGATGAAGGTCGCCCAGAGGGTGAAGCCTTTTTCTGCACTGAAGCTTTCCGTCGTTGCAACTTCTACTGCAACCACACTGGCACCTTGAGGCTGTTTTTCGCCTGCAGCGAAGGATCCGAGGGAGAGCAGCATCATGGTCACGAAGACCAAGATTACGCGAAACAAATTAAATGAGGACATTTCAACACTCCTCAACAAGATGACAAATAACAAGGGGAAAACTTACTAGAACAATTATACCATGATATACTCCATATTGTCAATATTTATATACAAAAAACACCCTCGATGGGTGCTTTCTGGTCTATAAATATGGGTTTTTGGTGGGTTGAGACTAATATCCCATGTCCCCCATTCCCCCGTCCATGCCGCCACCTGCGGGTGCGGACTCTTTCTTTTCTACGATGTCGGCTATTGCGACCTCAGTGGTGAGGAGTATCGCTGCAGCAGACACCGCATGCTCGAGTCCTGCACGAGTGACCTTCACGGGGTCGACGATACCTGCCTTCAGCATGTCTGGCACCATGGCGTCTTTTGCTGCGTCGTAGCCGGCGTTACCCTTCGACTCGATGATACCTTTGATAAACACCGCTGCGTCGTCGCGCCCCGCATTCACCACAATCTGCTTGAAGGGAGCGGAGAGTGCGTCAGAGACGATGTGGTAGCCGATCAAAAATTCAGAATTTTCTTTGTCGAGATGCCCCTTCTTCGAAGCATCGCTCTTGCTGATCTTCTCCTCGAGCGAGCGTGCGACACGCACTAAGGTCGAGCCTCCGCCAGGGACGATACCCTCGGCAATAGCAGCCTTCGTCGCCTTCACCGCATCTTCGATTTTCAGTTTCAAATACTTCATTTCGGTCTCCGTCGCAGCACCGACCTTTAGGATCGCAACGCCACCAGAGAGCTTTGCGATGCGCTCCTCGATTTTTTCTTTGTCGTATGTCGAGTCGGTGTTTGCCACCTGCTTTTTCAGCTGCTCGATGCGCTTTGAGACGTCGGCCTTCTTGCCTTTTCCGTCGACGATCACTGTCTTTTCTTTGGTCGAGATGATGCGCCCCGCACGGCCGAGCATCTCCATCGTAACCTTGTCGAGCGAGAGCCCTATTTCGTCGGTAATGACTGTGCCACCTGTCACCACTGCGATGTCCGCGAGGACGTCCTTTTTGCGCTCACCATACCCAGGTGCCTTCACCGCGAGTGTCGAGAAGCCTCCGCGGAGTTTGTTTACCACAAACGTCGTGAGCGCCTCCCCGTCCACATCTTCGGCAAAAATCACCAGCTCTTTGTGTCCGGTTTGTGCCATCTTCTCGAGGAGTGGCAGCACGTCTTGGATGGCGGAAATCTTTTTGTCGGTGAGGAGCACGTATGCATCTTTGTATACCGCCTCCATGCGCTCAGGGTTTGTGATCATGTAGGGAGACACGAATCCTTTGTCGAATTCCATACCCTCCACTATCTCCGCTTCGATACCGAATGACTGCGACTCTTCGACAGTGACGACGCCGTCCTTTCCTACTTTCTTTATTGTCTCAGCAATCTTCTTGCCCATTTCGTCGGACTCGACGGAGACCGTCGCGACCTGCTCTATCTCGTCGTCGGTCTTGATGGGCTTGGCCATAACGCGGAGCATCTCGACGGCGTCACGAAGAGCGGCCTCCATCCCACGGCGCACACCCATTGGATTGGCACCCATGGCAATGCGGCTCATGCCCTCTTTCACCAGTGCCTGCATCAAGATGACCGCGGTGGTGGTACCATCCCCTGCGACCTCGTCGGTGCGTGAGGCGACTTCCTTTACTATCTCCGCACCCATATTTTCCATTTTGTTGGGAAGGGTGATTTCTTTTGCGATAGAAACGCCGTCGTTCGTGATGGTCGGTGCGCCGTAGCCTTTGTCCATCACCACGTTGCGTCCGCGGGGGCCGATAGTAATCTTCACTGCATCGGCGACCTTGTCGACTCCCGCGCGGAGTGCCTTGCGCGCCACCTCTCCTGAAATAATTTGTTTTGCCATAAAATAAAAAGAATTATTTCTCGACTGCTAATATATTTGACTCACTCGTGAGCACATGCGGGACCCCACTGAGCTCTACCTCTTCGGCGTCGTAGCCTCGCTTAAACCAAACCGTATCACCTTTTTTAATTTCCATTGCGATACGCTTGCCGTCGGACGCGTATCGCCCTGGGCCGGCCGACACGACGATGCCGCGCTCATGTTTCTCATTGGCCTCTTTTCCTGGAAGGATGAATCCCGAGGCGGTCTTCAGCTCGCCTTTTGCGTCGAGTGGTTGAATAAGCACACGATCACCGAGTGGCGCGATAGTCTTTTCTTTTTCTTGCGCTTTTGTTTTTGCCATACTATTGCTTATGTTAACGACTCATAAAAGTTGCCTCATTATAAGTGAGAAGTGAGTGCAGAGTCAAAAAAACACTTTATGAAGATACCCCTTCGTGCTACCATGCGTACAAATGACACATAAACTTTTTTACACATCGGGCGCAGTGACACTTATCGGACTCATCGGGGCATACCTGTGGGGTGGTACGGAGGCGCTTTTCATTACGGGGCTACTCGCCATCCTCGAGGTCACACTCTCTTTTGACAACGCCGTCGTAAATGCAAAAATACTCAAACGTATGAATGCCGTCTGGCAAAGGCGCTTTCTCACGTGGGGGATCCTCGTCGCCGTATTTGGCACGCGCGTATTCCTCCCCGTGCTCATCGTGGCAGCAAGTGTGGGAGTATCTCCTTGGCTCATCGCCACACTCGCCTTAAATGACGGTGCGGCATACGCAGCGATGGTCGCAGATGCGCACTATGCTATTGGTGCATTCGGCGGTATTTTTCTCCTCCTCGTTGCGCTCAGCTTTTTTGTCGACGATGCAAAAGAAGTCCACTGGATAAAAATAGTCGAGAAACACCTCGCGCGTTGGGGCAGTATCGAGGCAATGGAGATCGTGCTTGCGCTCATCATACTTGCGACGCTCTCTGTGGTCGTCGCACCAGCGTACCAAGCGACGGTACTACTCTCAGGACTTGTCGGTGCGATACTCTTTATTTTGATCGAGGGTATTGCCAGCGCATTCGATGTGGAGTCGACTGCGGTGGCAGGGAGTAGTATCGCGCTTTTCGTGTACCTCAATATCCTCGACTCGGCATTCTCGCTCGACGGAGTGGTGGGGGCATTTGCGCTCTCCTCCGACCTCGTGATCATCGGCATAGGGCTCGGTATCGGCGCATTTTTCGTCCGCTCACTCACGGTCTTTCTCGTGCGCGAACGCATGCTCGATGCGCTCCCCTACCTAGAGCACGGCGCGCACTGGGCGATACTCGGGCTCGCGGGTGCAATGCTCCTTGGGCTCGTATTCCACATTCCCGAGGTCGCCACAGGGCTCATCGGGCTCGTCTTTATCGCCCTCTCGTATTACTCCTCGAAAAAGGCGCTCCATCACAGAAAATAGCTTTTTTCATAGGGCCACCCTTGTGCATACAACATTTTATTTGACAAAATTTGAGAAAGGTGTATACTGAGTTCTCAGTGGCTGCAGCTCGGTTTTCATAAAAAAATGAATCTCGATGCTGCAGGCTCTGTATTAGCTCTTAGCTCTTTCCCTCAACCAACCAAAGGAGGTCAGATGTGAAGCAAAATTCACTTCAGAGTTCTAAAAAGTTTTGACGGCGGCCCGGCCTGGCCAGCATGGTGAACTTTTACGGCAACCCCGTTAACCACACGGAACCGTACTGAGTCCACCGAGCCCCCATCGCAAGATCGGGGGCTTCTTTTTTTATTTGAGATGTTTTACCAAGGGCAGCCCTGGTAAACTTGCATAATCGCTGTTTAGTTGTTAGTCTTTCCCTACAACTGAATATTATCCACACTATTGAGAGTAAACCGTTTCGGTGCGCGTATCGACCTGAGATGGCCCTCAAGAGGAACCAGTTATCTGCCTCTAAGCAGATTTTGTAAATTATTATGGCAAAAAAAGACATCGCTCTGGATTTTGGAGAAGTCATCATCGTCGGCGGAGAGCAGGTGCTCAACCCAGACCATGCGATGAGCAAGTACATGGCGGAGGTCACGAAGCGCCCTGACGCGGGTGAGATAGTCGAGGCCCCCGTTATCAAGGTCGGCAAAAAGGAAGTATTCGTGAACATGCCACCCTATGGCATTGGTATCATTTACGGACGCGAGTACATGAACGCGCGCGACCTGATCCGCCACATGAATGTGGGGGACGTCATCACGGCCAAGGTCGTCGAAAGTGAGAACGAAAACGGCTATGTCGAGCTCTCGCTCAAAGAGGCGCGCCAGTCACTCATCTGGGGTGAGGCGGAGGACTATGTACGCAAGAAGACTGTCCTCGACGTGATCGTGAAAGACGCCAACAAAGGTGGGCTCATTTTGGACTGGCAGGGTATCTCTGGATTCCTTCCTGCCTCCCAACTCTCCGGCGACCACTACCCACGGGTCACCGACGGCGACAAAGACAAGATCCTCGAAGAGCTAAAGCGCCTCGTGGGCGAAAAGCTCTCGGTCATCATGATCACCGCGGTCCCCAAAGAAGGAAAGCTTATTTTCTCTGAGAAAGAGCAGAATCAGAAAGAGAAGGAGGTTATCGTCGCCAAGTATCGTCTCGGCTCTATCGTCGAAGGCGAGATCACCGGCATCGTCGACTTTGGTGCCTTTATGAAGATCGAAGAAGGTCTCGAAGGGCTCATCCACATCTCGGAGATGGACTGGGGACTCGTGGACGACCCACGCAAGCTCTTTAAGGTGGGCGAGCGCCTGAAGGCACAGATCATCGAGATCAAAGACAACAAAGTCTCTCTCTCAGTGAAAGTGCTCCGCGAAAACCCATGGAAGAGCGCAGAGAAGAAGTACAAAAAGGGCGATATCGTGAAGGGCGTCGTCATCAAGTTCAACAAATACGGCGCACTCGCTTCCATCGAAGAAGGAGTCGCAGGGCTCGTGCACGTATCCGAATTTGGCACCGAGGAGAAGCTGAAGAAGGCACTCGAGCTCGGTCGGGTATACCCATTCACCATTACCCTCTTTGAGCCAAAAGATCAGCGCATGACGCTCTCATTTGGCACAGAGAAGCCTGCTGAAAAGAAGCCCGCTTAAGTCCAACGACCTAAAAAACCACCCACGTACGGGTGGTTTTTTGTTTCCCCAAAAAATTGTCAAGGCGAGGCCTTGACAAAAAAGGGTGAAAATATGTTGAAAAATATAGGACTGACCGAGAGGAAACCGCCCACTTTGGGTGGTTTCCTTTTAGCTGGTTGACGAGACTCGCATGTTTGCTAGTCTTGTAAAAGAATTTTCGTGGAGTAGTAAATGTCTATCAAGGAAATTGCCAGTTGCCGAAATGGTGTATGCGTGGGCACCATCCTCAAGGAAACGACGGAGGTACCTTTTATTCAACCTTGAACTGCAACAGCGGTAACTCCTATTGGCGCGAGCCAAAAAACGAACATACCCGTCGGGATATACTGGTGGTGTTATAGGCCA
>JAYTEB010000167.1:0-1335 GCA_043735605.1 Candidatus Lloydbacteria bacterium
AGCAACACCATCTCCTTGAAATACACATCGAGTTTACCTTGGAGTGCCTTCTCTTTGATGGCCTCTGGCTTTCCCTCCATCGTCTTTGCAACTTCTTCCGCAAAAAAAGCTTTTGCCTTCTCTTTGTCCTCGTCGGTGACGTCTTTCTGGGAAAGGAATTTTGGACGAAGGGCGGCTACGTGCATCGCAATGTCGTAAGCGAGCTTCACAAACTCCTCGTTCTTTGAAACGAAGTCTGTCTCGCAGCCAAGCTCGACCATTGCTCCCACGCTACCTCCCCCGTGGATATACGCAGCTACAACACCGCTCCCGAGGGCGCGGTCACCTTTCTTTGCGGCAAGCTCACCACTCTTTTTGCGTAGTGCCATGCGGGCCTTCTCCATGTCTCCCCCCGCCTCCTCAAGTGCTTTTTTGCACTGCATCACTGCGACACCAGTCTCGTCGCGCAATGCCTTTACTTGCTCCATGCTGATTTCCATATGTGTGTTGAATTAATGAACAAAAGATAAAAGCTTAACCGTAAGCCATTTTGTTTTTGGAGGAAGTTCGAGGCGACGAGATGAGCGTGTTTGTGAGGACTTACTCATCGTAAGTTCTCCAAACCGATCGTCGAAGTCAACAAAGAAATTCGCCAAAAACAAAATGGCTAGAGTGCTCGTGATTTCTGCCCAGCAGTAAACGCCTCAGAAAGTTGCGCCAAGAAAAACTTCACGCTCAAAAGTGCTGCGTCGTTCGCCAATATTGGGTACGTCACCTTTGATGCGTCACAGTCGGTACCGAGGAGCGCGACCGTCTCCACTTTCATTTTGCGTGCCTCGGTGACCGCAATATGCTCCTCGCGAGGGTCGACGACGACAATGAGCCCTGGGGCACCTTCGAGTGAGGCGATGCCTCCAAACTCTGTCTGGAGCTTCGCCATCTCGCGCTCGAATAAAAGTTTTTCCATCTTGGTGTATTTATCGAGCTCTCCTTTCGCGAACTTCTCCGAGAGCTCCTTCAAACGCCCTGTGCGCTTTTTTATCTCGTTCCAGTTGGTGAGCATGCCACCCACCCATCGCTCGGTGACATAGGGCATGTTGAGGGACTTTGCGGTCTCCTCAACGATGCTCCCGATCTCCTGCTTTGTGCCCACAAAGAGGACGATTTTGCCGTTCTTGGCGGCCTCCTCTACGCGCGCCTTTGCAGCATCGAGCATTTTCGCCGTCTCTGTTAGGTCAATAATATCGACACCGTTCTTCGCCCCAAACAAATAGGGCTTCACGGAGGCATGACGGCGTGCTCGGGAATATCCGAAGTGTGCGCCGACATTAAACATTGCTTCTATTGCGGTATTTT
>JAYTEB010000168.1:0-3282 GCA_043735605.1 Candidatus Lloydbacteria bacterium
GCACCTACACTATTTATTACAATGCCACCGACTCGAAGGCCCTCGCTGCAGTCGAGCAGTCCCGCATGGTCAAGGTGACCTCAAGCTGCTCTGACGGAAAAGACAATGACAACGACGGCACCATCGACTACCCACTCGACCTTGGCTGTGAAAACCCCGAGGACAACTCTGAGAATGAGCGCCCCGTTATCACACTCCTTGGTGACGTGGTCATGAGTATCGTCTCTGGCGGTACATACACTGAGCCGAGTGCGACAGTATTCGACCGCGAAGACGGTACCATCACCAACAAGCTTGTTGTTGCCGGCACCGTAAATACAAACACTGTTGGAACGTACACCATTACCTACAATGCAACGGACTCACAGAGCCTCGCCGCGCTTACCGTGAATCGCACCGTGAACGTCACCGTCGCTCCATGTACACAGAACTGTGGCGGCGGAAGCGGTGACTCACCATATCCAGGATGTACAAACCCTGCTGCGACCAACTACAACCGACTTGCAAATAAGGATGATGGGTCTTGTCAGACGGGTGGCGGCGGCGGCGGTGGCTCCATCGCGCTTTCGATCATGAATGAGCGGATCGTCTCGACTGGTACGACGACGGTGACCGTGACATGGAATACCAATATTCCCGCAAGTAGTCGCGTCGTCTACGGACTCGACCCCGTCGCGAATGCCTCGAGCGCGCCCCTCTACGGATACGACCTCACCACTGTTACCAACACTACACTCACCACGAGTCATACAATGACCATCGAAGGTATCCCTTCTGCGGTCTCGGCATATTTCCGCCCCGTGTCTGCTACAAATAGTGAGACCAAGGTAGGTATAGAACTCACGCGCGGAGGTGTCCTCGGAGAATCAACGGAGTGTTTCTATCTTCGCGAGTATATGCGACTCGGCTACAACAACAACCCCGTCGAAGTGACCAAGCTACAGTCCTTCTTGCGCAACTACGAAGGGTTCGCAACGCTTGAGGTGAATGGATTTTTCGACCTTGCCACCGACAAAGCCGTGCGCGCATTCCAAGATAAATATCGTACAGATGTGCTTGCGACGTGGAACCTCGCAGCAAATACAGGCTACGTCTACTACACCACCCAAAAGAAGATTAATGAAATTTATTGCCAGCGCACGTTCCCACTCAACACGACGCAGATGGCAGAGATCGCTTCCTTCCGCCTTTCGGTAAAACAAGCAGTAGCGGCACGAGGAGCAGCCGACGTCGTGGTGGCAACAGTCGTCTCGACGCTACCTGGGGTGGGCAGTGCCACTTACAACAGGCCTGAGGGTGTCGTGGCAGGTGCCGCAACCATCAAGGTAGAGAGTGTCACAGGGAGCGAGGGTGAAAACCCAAAGAGCCCCACACGTGGGCGCATCGCTCTCGCAGACCTTCTTGCCACAAGCCCAATGGTGGGGGAGAGCCTCTCTTTGCGTGCTGAGTCTGACGCTGCCGCCGAAGCGACGGTGGGTGGCGCAGAAACAAAGAGCGAGCCTTCCTTACTCGACTGGGAGGGTGGCGAGATGTTCTTTGGTCTCACCTGCCCCATGATTATCGTTGGACTTGCACTATTCTTGATACTCATCATGGTCGTCATTCTGTACATGCGTACGCGCAAAAATAAACACGTTATTGAAATAGGAGAATAAGACACACCAGCATTAAAAATCAAAACCACTCCACAAGGAGTGGTTTTGTTTTTTTTAAGATAAAATCCAAAGAAGGCCTTAAAAAACCATTAGACGATATGTATGACGACAGAATAGACCAGAAGAAAATTCTCTATCCCCAACAGAATCCATTTTTGATCCTTGATTCGAAAAAAAAGACTGAGCGTTTGCGTGGGAAAAAGGCTCCGCACTCCGCGAAAATATCGCTTTTCAAGCCTGACAAAATACGCTAGTATAATGTCATGATTTCACGAACACTGATCGAGACGCTGAGGGAGAAAGCAGGGGAGACCGTTACGGTGGCGGGCTCCGTAAACGTGCGCCGCGACCACGGCAAACTGATTTTCATCGACCTGCGCGACATGTCGGGGGTAGTGCAAATGGTGGCACTCCCCAACCATGCTGATGCACACGCCATCGCAGGGACCATCCGCCCTGAGTGGGTGGTGCAGGTGGAGGGCAAGGTGAATGCTCGTCCAGAGCGCATGGTGAAGGCAGACCAACACAACGGTGCGGTCGAGCTCGAGGTGACGAAGATCACCGTTCTTGGGCGCGCAAAGGAGCTACCATTTGAGCTCGGTGCGGAGCTCAACATCGACACGTATTTAAACTTCCTTCCACTCACGCTGCGCGACCCGAAGAAGCGCGCTATCTTCAAAGTACAAGCGAATATTATCCGCGCGTTTCGAGAATTTTTTGTCGCAGAAGGTTTTACGGAAATCCAAGCACCAAAGCTTATTGGCGACGACGCAGAAGGAGGGGCAAACTCGTTCGACGTGCCCTACTTTGGCCACACTGCACACCTTGCGCAAAGCCCGCAATTCTATAAACAAATAATGGTAGGGATTTTCGAGCGCGTCTTTACCACGGGCAATGTGTATCGCGCAGAAAAGCACGCCACAAGCCGCCACCTAAACGAGTACACCTCCATCGACGCAGAGATGGGTTTCATCACGGACCACACCGACGTCATGAAGATTGAAAATAAGTGTCTCCGCTATATCGTCGAGGACTTGAAGAAAACATGCGCGGCAGAATTTGCTCTCCTCGGTGCCACTATCCCAGAAGTTCCTGAAAGTATTCCTGCATTTAAGCTGCGCGAAGCACAGGAAATAATCAAGCGAGAGTTTGGCGAGGATTGCACGAAGGAACCCGATCTCGAGCCTCAGCATGAACGCTGGCTCCATGAGTATGTAAAGAAGGCGCATGACTCTGACTTCGTCTTCATCACGCACTACCCTATGTCCAAGCGCCCAATGTATACACATGAAGACGAGGCAGATCCTGGCTACGCGAAAGGCTTCGATCTTCTTTTCCGAGGTATAGAGATTACGACAGGGGGGCAGCGCGTGCACGACTACGACACCTTGGTCGCACAAATGGAAAAGAAGGGACTCAACCCAGAGCAATTTAGCTACTACCTCCAAGCATTTAAATACGGCATGCCTCCGCACGGCGGCTTTGGTATGGGGCTTGAGCGCCTCACCGCCAAATTCTTGGGACTCGACAATGTGAAAGAGGCAGCGCTTTTTCCTCGCGACATCAACCGCATCGACAACCTGCTCAGCAAGGTGAAAAAAGAGGGGGAGTAGTCTGCACCATCGCC
>JAYTEB010000169.1:0-1317 GCA_043735605.1 Candidatus Lloydbacteria bacterium
CGTATTTATCTGCAGTGTGTCCATGTACTTCTGATTGCCGATGGCGACCTGCTTGCCGTTTACATTTGCATGAAGTCCCATTCCTGATACTGCCTCGAAGTCTTTGGGGTCGGCAAGCTTCTTTCCACCCTCTTTCCCCTTCTCCACTACGGCGCGTGCGAGTGGATGCTCAGAGCCAGTCTCGAGTGAGCCAGCGAGCATGATTGCCTCCTCTTTGTTGAATGTGGCATCCACCATTTCAAAGTCTGTAACGATGGGTTTACCGATAGTGAGTGTGCCTGTTTTGTCGAAGGCCACTGCCGTCACGCGATACGCCTTCTCGAGTGCAGCTCCCCCCTTCAAGATAATGCCAAACTTCGCAGCGCGCCCGATGCCCACCACAAGAGCAGTGGGGGTAGCGAGGCCCATCGCGCACGGACAAGAGATAACGAGCACGGCTATCATCTTGGTGAGTGCGGGGCGTATTTGGTCGGGAACAAAGTAGAAGTACCACACACAAAATGTGAGTACTGAAAGGAAAACAACTGCGGGTACGAAGTACTCACTTATTTTGTCCACGAGGTCCTGAATGGGGGCCTTACGCGCCTGAGCCTCTTCAACCATCCGAATGATTTGGTAGAGGAGCGTGTCTTTGCCTATCTTCTCCGCTTTGACACGAATAAGTCCCTCCTGATTGATTGTGGCACCAATGACGGCATCTCCGACGGTCTTCCCGACAGGGAATGACTCTCCGGTCACTACTTTTTCGTCCAAATGAGTTTTACCCTCTACTATTACTCCGTCAACGGGTACCTTCTCGCCAGGGCGCACGACGAGCACGTCGCCAACGATAAGCTCACTGAGTGGCACGGTTACCTCCTCACCCCCACGTATAACATGCGCCTCTTTAGCTTCAAGCTTCATGAGCTCCTTGATGGCAGCAGAAGCGCGTCCCTTGGCGACAATCTCCACATAGCGACCGAGAAGAATGAATACGAGTAGTGCTGCGGTCGACTCCCAAAATGGGTGGTCGATATTAAAGAAGAGAAATCCGAGCATCGAGTAGAAGTACGCGGCCGAAGTACCGAGTGCCACGAGCACATCCATGTTTGCCGAGCCAACGCGCACCGAGGTGAATGCGTTGCGGTAGAACTGGTAGCCAATGACAAACTGTACGGGGGTGGAAAGTATCCAATAGAACCAGTTGAGGTCAATGCGCATTGGTGGGTTGAGTACGTCGATACCACCGAGCTCGACGATGAGCTTGATGGGCTGAGCGATGAGCCAGAAGAACCACTGGATGCCGTAACTGATGTAGCCCAAAATGCCAGGCTCGAT
>JAYTEB010000170.1:0-3226 GCA_043735605.1 Candidatus Lloydbacteria bacterium
CCGGCCTCGGGCATTTCCGCTAGGGCGATCCCTTTCTACACCGGGTGAGCGCCGCCCCGAACGGAGGCACCAGTATCAGTAGCGAAAGCGACAAGTGAAACCCCGCGATGAAAACAGGGTTGGGGGGTTGTGTGAGTGGCTGCTTCCGAAGGTCCCCGAGCGAAGGCAACGGCTCAAAATACGACAAACTCTGTAGTGCACTGAATACTCCAACTACCTCTACGAGGAAGAGCCCGACGCTGGGGGGAAGGGTCGGCCCTCCCCCCAAACAGAGGCGGAGCGTGCCTCGCCGGTTCTGTGGCTCCAAAGTCGAACGCCTCATCTACCGGTAGATGAGGCGTTCAGCGTTGGTCAACGCCTCAGATAGGCGAGGCAACCGCCCGCACACTGGCATCTAGGCGCGAGTAGCCCTAGCGGAAATGCCCGAGGCCGGATGGCCGAGGGTGCACCAACGCCAACCACCTCTCACTCCAATCGCCGTACCGAGGTCGGGTCTGTCGATCACCAAACTCAGTACGGAGAGACAAATGAAAGACGGACACCACGCCCGTGGAGTAGGCACCCCCGCCTGGCGCATCAGCAGAAAACGAGCAAACTCAAACTAACACCATACTCCAGAGTTACACATGCTCGTTTTCTGATGAATGCGACAGCGCCCCCCCCGGCATATCCTTTCCTTAATCGTAGTTTTCTTATGGCGGGCGGAAAAAAATCGAGAGAGGGAGATGCCGTGGGGCGACGAGCGAAGCGAGCGGGGGTGCGAGAGTCGGACTAGCGGAAGTGGGTTCCGCAGACTCTCGCAGGACGGAGGTTTAGCGAGGTTTTGCGAGCTACCGAGTCGGGGTCGAGAGCACTTAGATTTTTGAGCGATGAGCATCAAAAAGCTTAGTGACTCGTGACCGTGAGTGGTCATTGTTCATTCTTCTCGAAAAAGGTTCGAGCAAATGCCATCACAACACCACAAGAAAGCCCGCGAAAGCGGGTTTTTGCGTGGGCAAAGAAAGCCATCTGCATGGCTTTCGCTAGGTGAGTCGAAGGAGCTTGGTGATTTTTTGTCTTCAAAACCACCAAGGTGTACTGCGCCTGTAAGGCGAGACTACTGTACTTGAATTAAAGCAACTAGAATTTTGGCTCAAAATGGCATATGCTAGCATTAATGTTTGAGCAACACTTCAGAAATATTGACGACATTTTACGCAAAGACGCAGGGGCGTCTAGCGAGCTTGATTATATAGAGCAGACTTCATGGATACTTTTCTTGAAGTACCTTGATGACCTTGAAAAAGATAAAGAAACTGAAGCAAGGCTTGCGGGTAAGAAATATGAGCACATCATCTCCCCTAAATTTCGATGGGAGGCTTGGGCTGTGCCCAAGGTAGCGGATAAGAAAATTGACCACAACAAAGCGCTTTCCGGTGATGATCTGAAGGACTTTGTCGAGCACGAGCTTTTTCCCTACTTCAAGAAATTCAAAGCTGACGCGGTTAGCCCCGATACAATAGAGTATAAAATCGGGGAAATCTTTAGCGAAATCAAAAACAAGATTCAAAGTGGCTACAATCTTCGTGAGGTGCTCAATCTTGTGGACGGAATGCACTTCCGTTCGCAAAGCGAAAAGCACGAGCTTTCACACCTCTATGAGGGCAAGATCAAGAATATGGGAAATGCGGGGCGAAATGGTGGTGAATATTACACACCTCGCCCTCTGATCAAAACCATCGTTAAGGTTGTATCCCCGAAGATAGGTGACAAAATTTACGATGGGGCTGTTGGCTCCGCAGGATTCTTGGTGGAAGCGTTTGAATACCTTAAAGAGAGCAAAAAGCTCTCGACGAGTGACATGCAGACACTTCAGAAAAAAACCTTTTACGGAAAGGAGAAGAAGTCGCTCGCATATATCATCGGTATCATGAACATGATCTTGCATGGGATTGAAGCGCCAAATATACTCCACACAAATACTCTTGCAGAGAATCTCGCAGATATTCAAGAAAAAGACCGCTACGACATTATTCTTGCCAATCCCCCCTTTGGAGGCAAGGAGCGCGCGGAAGTACAGCAGAATTTTCCTATCAAAACTGGCGAGACGGCGTTTCTTTTTCTTCAACATTTTATCAAAATGCTGAAAGCAGGAGGCAGTGCGAGCATCGTTATCAAAAATACTTTCCTCTCAAACACCGATAATGCGTCGGTATCGCTCCGCAAGATGCTTCTCGAAAGCTGCAACCTCCACACCGTGCTTGACCTTCCGGGTGGTACGTTCACGGGCGCAGGAGTAAAAACCGTAATACTCTTTTTTGAGAAAGGAGCACCTACGAAAAAAGTCTGGTTCTACCAGCTCAACCTCGATCGCAATCTCGGTAAGACAAATTCACTTAATGAGGCTGACCTTGCTGATTTCATAAAACTACAAAAGACCAAAGCCGATTCAGATAATTCATGGAGTATTGAAGTGAAAGATATTGACCCCAAAACCTTTGATTTGTCGGTAAAAAATTCGAACAAAGGAGTCGAGGTGGCACTGCGCACCCCGAAGGAGATTTTAAAGGAAATGGGTAGGTTGGATGAGGAAAGTCGAGCTATTTTGAGCAAACTATTAATATAGCTCATGAGAATAAACGAAAAAATCAAGAAATGTGTTGCATTCTTGCAATACGAGATGGCGGATAAAAGCAAAATATTCGCAGGGACGTGTTTTTTTGTATCCAAGGATGCTCAAAATAACAGATATAGATACGCAGTGACCGCAAAGCATGTTATTGAGGGTATCAAAAAGCTCGGTATTCAGAATGTGATCATAAAAATGAATTTAAAAAACGGTACCACCAATGATTTTTCAATAAAAATAGATGATTGGACTTATCACGAAAACGCAGAGGTTGATATTGCTATTCACCCGTTTTATTTTTCTGATGAAGCTGACCACGTGTACTATCCAGAGTCTGCATTTTTGAATGCAGAGAGGATTCGGACGGATGAAATAGAGTGTGGTGATGAAGTATTTATCACTGGTTTATTCAAGCATCATCACGGTGAGTCAAAAAACTTACCAATTGTCCGCATTGGTAATCTTGCAATGATGGCAAATGAAAAAGTGCAAGTTAAGGACTCAAGAATAGACGCACATTTGATAGAATCGAGATCAATTGGCGGATTAAGCGGCTCCCCCGTATTTGTCAATCTTGGCACAGTGAGGAGACTTGAATAAACCAGTGATAAATACTTC
>JAYTEB010000171.1:0-3205 GCA_043735605.1 Candidatus Lloydbacteria bacterium
AGAATGGGTATTGCAAATGCCAACTTTTTGCCAAAATATTCGGTGAGGTAGCGGCGAATGAGGATGCTCATCTCTCGAAAGTCCGACGGGGTCGCAGGGCGCACTGCCTTCGCACCTATCGCCCAAATAGGCTCGTACGCGACAACAAGACGTTTTGCTTCGCCCTTAGGAAACCCCAAAAGCGAGGCGCGCAGCTGTGCGCTCACTTCATTAAAGTGTGTGCCGTGCTCGTCGCGACTGTGCTCGCCGACACAAAGAATGGTGGTGAGTTTATTGCGCGTCGCTCCAACTATTTTTTCAGCAACGTCGTTATCTGTTTCACCAAGCGCCCTTCGTTCCGAATGCCCGAGTAGCACATGTGATGCGCCGAGTAGTGCGAGTGCGCGAGGTGAGGTTTCCCCCGTACGCGCACCCTCGTCATCTTTAAAACAGTTTTGGCCACCGATATGGAGTTTCAACTTTCCGCGCAGGGCAAGAAGTGTAGTCATATAGAGTGCTGGTGCACAAACCACCACTTTTGCATGAGCCACACCCTTCATGCCCTTTTTTATTCCCGAAAAAATACTCTTTGCCTCCACCAATGACGGTGGGTACATTTTCCAGTTACCAACGATAAGTTTCATGACCGTAGTATACCAAAATCATGCGGATCAGGGGCAAGGAGGATGGGGAGAGCGCGAAGCTAGATTTCGTCCCACGAAAGAATCTGGTATTGGGCAGACGTGAGCGGAAACGAGGGGGGTGGACTGTAGAGCAAATTGGGGTCATAAATGTATGTGCGCGACGTTTGATACCCTGAAGTAAATGACGTGGTACATCCAGACCCCAAGTTGCCGTAGGCATAACGTTTATTTGAGGCAAACATGCCATTCAATGTAAGGTTTGTGCGTGTACCCGTGGTGCAGTTGCGATACCCATAGCGACTCACCCTTCCATTTTGGGCCAGTATTGCCGCATCAACTCGTAAGGTGTCTGCACTATTTGCCCCTATCCAAAAGTTGTCTTGTGCAATGAGACCTATGGTGTCACTCCCGTCAGCATTTGTATACAAGAGATTATTATTTACAATGATATTTTTTTGCGCCCCCACACCAGAGAGATTGGCCGCCACAATACTGAGCCTTGCGCCGTCTATCAATCCATCCACCCACACATTGTCTTCAGTAAAGATAATTCCGTTTGCAGGAAACGCGACATTTGTCCCACCAGCGAGAATAGTCTGTGTGTTGATGCTCCACGAAGAGTTGGCAACGATGGGGCACGAAGGGGTATTCCACCATTCTCGCGCCTCGCAGCCCGCTCCACCCGTCGCGAGTGTGTTTACTGTATAAATATTAAATGTGTCGTTGCTGCTGAGTACGATATGGTAGCCGAGACCAGAACCTGATGGGCCATAGTATCTCCCACTCGCTACTGCTGCTGCTTTCATTTGCGCGAGGTCGACCGTGACACCAGCGAAGTCAACAGCGGGTACACCGATGTCGCGGCCAGCGAGAAACGTACCCGTGGTGGTAGTGAGCGATGCTGGAGGAAGTGGATCACTCCCCGAGTATACCCCCCAGGTTCTTTGGACTGGTGAGAGCGTGGAGGTGCCCGTTGTTTGTGAGGTGGTCATCAAGTTTGACGCACTCCCGCTGACCATATAGAGAAATCCATTGGAATGCATCGGCCCAATAATACTCGCACCGATAGAAATATCAGAATTTGAGAGTACGGCAAATTTTGCAAACGACGGTTTACCTATCCTCGTTTTAACGACACGCTGTATGCTTGGGTTTGCGACGACCGTGCCCGTGGCGATGATGGTCACTACCGTTGAGCCGACGGGGGGCGCCTCAACGGTCAGCGCAAACTCACCGAGCTTCACTCCAGACTTGTCGAAAAAGTCATGCACATAAGGGCCGGGTAGCCCCGTGCCGTCCTGAAAGTCGGTCGGCGCATGCGCAAGATGCCAGCGATAGTAGTCGATACCTGCTTCTGCGATTTGTATTGCCTGCTCTTTTTGCTCTGCCTGTCGCGCAAGACGCACCGAAGAAACTCCCCAATTCACAAAGCCCGACATAATAATTATTCCAATCGCCATGAATGCAATCACCTGAATGACGATACTCCCCCTCACGTTAGTAAGTTTCATCTGCATGGTGTGTATTATAAATTATCCTTCAGGTTGCGGATAGAGACTTGGGTCGTATATGTTTGAAAGACTGGGGAGCGGGCGGCATTGGGGTCGATAGGGAGGGTGATTTTTACGAGGCGCACTGCGGTCGGAGTCACTGGCTGTGTCAGTGCGGTCGAAGTGCCAGCGTAGTTGGTGTCAAAGTAGCTGAATGTAGCAGTCGAAGTAGAAAAACGAATATCATTGACGAGTATGGAGAGCGTCTCGTTTGCATGCAGATAGACTACACCCGCTGGCTGTATTACCTCTTTGTACAATATGGTGGTACTTGCGAGCGTCGTCGTACCGATATAGTACCGAATCCTCTCGATAGCCACATCGCTGTCGTTATTCGCATAAAAAGTAAAGGAAGACGTTCCTGTTTCAACCAACGCAAACGAACCTGATGGGGAGGATACCGCAGTGCGCACCTCTTGCATAAATCCGTAAAATGCTCTGCGCACCTGCTGTTGTGCAATGAGTCCAGACTGCACCGTCGCGGTACTACGTAAAAATGATATTTGAAATGTAACGACCGCAATCGCAATAAAAGAAACGATCGCAATAGACACGACGATCTCCACAAGAGTGAATCCGAGTATATTTTTTTTTGTTCTGTGCATACTTGCTCAAAAATGCTACGGCGCAAGCGGGACCTGCACTTCCTGCCATGGCGTACCCGCATTCACCACTACTGTTCCCACATAATCAGTATACCCCATCTTCGACACGGTAATGTCATAGGTCCCATTGGTAAGTCCCGCAAAGAGCACCTGCCCCGGGGGCACACAGGACGAAGTAAAGGTAAAAAGTGCGTCGGAGAGCGTAGGGGTGAGCGTGGAGGATGCGGTCGTCAGAAATGCCCGATAGCGTATATACCGGTCTCCGTTGTGCGTGGAGGAAATATCTGTGGAGGTGGAGGAGTAGAAGGTGGCCGCAGTGCCGTCAGGGCCCACGTACGCACCCATCGACGTGGTCGAGACGCCACTAGAAAGTTGAAAAAGTATCGGGGCCGACCCCACTGCTGAGGGTTGCGACAACGGCAAGTAG
>JAYTEB010000172.1:0-3200 GCA_043735605.1 Candidatus Lloydbacteria bacterium
AAGAGGTGGTTGATGAACCACAAATAATTCCACCAAATATTCACGATATCCACATACGCGCGTGAATAGTGCCAAATCAAATAATCCCGCGTAACACTCAAAATGGGCATACGCATCTAGTATAACACGGAACAAAGAGTCAAGCCCTACTCGCGATAAAAAATCTTGTTTTCAAAGCGTAGGTCTATCACTCTTTGTGTGCTCATGGAGTCTGTTGCCTTCTGTGACTTTTCCATCTCTGCCCGTGCTGCAAGGAGATTTTCGACACTCTCGCGTATATCTCTCTCTGTGGACCACACTATTTGCCACCCCTCGCTGGTCACAAAGTGGTAATCTTGCTCTTTCGACTGCCGTACTTCGCGCACCGTGATACCTCGCTCCGAGAGCTGTGTGCGAAAGTCGCCAACGCGGGCAAACTCGTCTTGTGGAAGAACGAATGCTCCGATGGGGCTCGCTGGTTCACGCCCCAAAATAGTTGTATGAAAAACAGCAAATGGATACCCTGAATACAGAGGGGCGGGGGCGTACACATACCCGTGCTTATCTGCAAGATAGCAGGATGGCGAGGAGGTCGATGCGTCCGGTGAAAGGGAGTCGCACCACAAGAGTGACGGCTGATATTCATGAATCAAAATATTCAGTTGGGTAAGGGGCGCGACGGACAAGCCAACATACTGAATGCGTGCATCGACTTCATAGAGTGCCCGCAGGAGTTCTGCACGGGGATAAAAAATTCCGTTGTTGCGATCGACCCTCCACAGCAGTTTTTGGGAAAGTAGTGTATTGGCGACCACCTTCATGTGCTCTACGTTCGTCGCCTCGGCACCCTCCACCACGACGCTCTTGATGCGAAATGTGTCATGATGTGAGGACATACTCGTGAGGGTGAAGAGAAAAAAAACAATCAAGAGCACTTGCATGACGCGCTCAAATACACGGTCGATGCGGCGCGCCCTCGCACGGGATGATTGTAGCCTACTCGGTCCTCGGAGCTTCATGATACTTATGCGCCGATAATGCTTTTACCCATGAATTTTTGTAATGCCTCGGGTACGCGGATAGTGCCATCTTCGTTTTGGTAGTTTTCAATGATGGCAACAAGGACGCGTGGAGTAGCGATGGCGGTGTTATTGAGGGAGTGGGCGAAACGCATCTTGCCGTCGTCCTCACGATAGCGCGTATTGAGACGGCGTGTTTGGAAGTCATGAAAGTAGGATGCGGAGTGGGTCTCGCGATACTTCCCTTCCGAGGGCACCCATGCTTCGATGTCATACTTTTTTACTTGGCCGAGGCCGAGGTCGCCGCCGCAGTTGACCACCACATGGTACGGGAGGCCGAGTCCGAGCAAAAGCTCCTCTGCATTTTTTGTGATCTCCTCGTGTAGCGCAACAGTCGTCTCATGGTTGGCCTCACAAAGTACCACTTGTTCCATTTTGAAAAACTCATGCACGCGAATGATGCCCTTGGTGTCTTTACCATGCGCACCTATCTCGCGACGGAAGCACGGTGAAAATGCAATATACTTTTTTGGCAACTCCGCTTTTTCAAGTATCTCATCCATGTGGTAGCCCATCATCGCCACCTCACCCGTACCTGCGAGATACTCCCCGTCCTGTGTTTTATAAAGATCTTCCTCGCTCTGTGGCAAATAGCCTGTACCCATAAATGCTTCGCGACGTACCATTGAAGGGACGATCATCGGCGTAAAGCCTTTTTTCACCATATGTTCGAGTGTGTACATCCAGATGGCATAGTTGAGCATTGCTCCGTCGTTTTTCAAAAAATATCCACGAAAGCCGGCGACCTTTACACCTCGCTCGAGGTCCGCCATGTCGTGCGCGAGCAAGAGCGCGACGTGGTCTTTCGGCGTGAATGCAAACTCGGGGATCTCCCCAACGGAGCGCACCTCGACATTCTGTGCATCCCCTTCGCCTTCGGGCACAGAAATGTCTGGGACGTTGGGAACAAGGAGCATGAGCCCGCGCCACCGCTCCATAACGAGCCGAAGCGACTCCTCCTCTTTCGCGAGCGCTTCTTTGAAAGTACGCATTTGGTCGATCATCCCTTGTCGCTCTGCTTGATCGCTTGCGCGTGCAATCTTCTCGGTGAAGCTATTTTGCTCCGCACGCATATTTTCAACCGTCAGGAGCAGCTCGCCACGCGAGCGCTCAAGTCCAAGCAATTCGTCCACGTTAAAGGTAAGGTGTTTTTTGCGTACTGCTTCTTTGATAAGGTCGGGGTTCTCGCGAATGAATTTTATATCCAGCATGGAAACATCATAGCAGAACTGCTAGGATGGGTAAATTGTATGGGCTATAAAATCCGACAACTTACTGAGGGGGAATTTCCTGCTTCACTCCTCGAGATTCCGCAGCCACCGAAGGCGTTGTGGATTGCGGGGGCACCACTGGAGCCGGACACTGTCTACTTGACGGTCGTCGGCTCTCGGAAATACACAGCATATGGCAAGGAGGCATGTGAGGCTATTATCGCGGGGCTCTCAGGCTACGACATCACCATTGTGTCGGGGCTCGCAATTGGCATGGACACTCTTGCGCATGAGGCCGCAATGGCCGCAGGACTCCGCACCATCGCGGTACCTGGCTCGGGGCTTGATCAAAAAATACTCTACCCGCGCCAAAATGTGCGCCTCGCGGAGCGCATCGTGGAGGAAGGTGGGACCCTCCTCTCAGAGTTTGAACCGGACTTTAAGGCGACACTCTATGGCTTCCCCATGCGCAACCGCATCATGGCGGGGTTGGCCCAAGCGACACTTATCGTGGAGGCGAACGAGAAGTCTGGGACGCTCATCACCGCGCGCCTCGCCACCGACTACAACCGTGACGTGCTCGCTATCCCTGGCAGTATGTTCTCGCAAAACGCCAAAGGGACAAACAAGCTCATCGCACTCGGTGCGACACCGGTCACTTCACCCTCCGACGTCCTCCTCGCGCTGGGCTTTAGTATTGAAGACATGGCAGAAAAAGTGGAAATAGACCTCTCGCAATTCCCCGATAGAGAGCGCGCAGTGCTCGAGCTCCTCGGTGAGCCCATGCCACGCGAGACCATATTCGCAGAACTACAAATGAGTGCGAGTGAGGCAAACGTCCTCCTGATGAAGCTTGAAATAGCGGGGCATATTCTCGACACCCCACAAGGCATCCGCCGCAACTACATATAACGGAGTTTGCATTATTTTT
>JAYTEB010000173.1:0-1290 GCA_043735605.1 Candidatus Lloydbacteria bacterium
TAAATACGAAGTTCACGGAGATCGGTATTTCGGCAATAGTGGGTAACTATGAGGGCGAGGAAGTCTGGTTCGCCGTACAAGAGTTTGGAAGACCCAGCACAGACTGCCCTAAACCCGACGCACTCCTAGGACAAAAGATTACTATCTTCAACACACAGCTCGAAGCACTCGAGGTGTCTCTGCGCAACCTTGAAGCAGAAATTGCGCTCTTGCAAAACGAGTATTCACAGCGGAGCGAGAAAACAAAAGACTACAATACGATTGTTACCCTCTATAACGACATTGCGACGAGAACAAAAGAGGATATTGGAGTATTCAATGCTCAAGTGCGCTCGTACGATATATGCGTCGGGGGTGTATAGTGCGCAAGTTCAGAAAAATTGCTAATCAGGCTATGTTTGATAGGATTACATGAGAAAAGTTTTTCATGAGGAGCGCCCATGCGGCAACCCATAGAAGTTATTGGAGTTCCATTTGCCCTCGGAGGGAGTAAGCTCGGACCCGCAAATGGCCCCGCGGCGCTCATTGCACGCGGTCTCATGTCGCATCTCTCGAAGCTCTCTTTGGGAGTGAGGTACATTGACACCAAGGAGGCAAGTCCATCAAGCAACATATTTTCTTCTGCCCCAGTGCATTCTCTGCCCACCTATTCAGAAAATGCAGTTCGTGAAGTAACAAGACTCGCAGGTGCACATGGCTTTGCTGCACACAGGCTCGGCCGCCTTCCCGTTGTTATTGGTGGGGATCACTCCGTCTCACTGGGGACACTCCCGCAGTTTCTTTACCCAGCATTTTCTTATCAACGAAAGGTGGGACTACTTTGGCTCGATGCGCACTACGACGCGCATACACCAAAAACGAGCCATTCACATTATGCAAATGGGTTCCCGTTTGCATCAGCGCTTGGACACGGGAATCCATCGCTCGGATGGTATCGAAATACGCGCACGAGTAAGAAGAAAATACGTATGCGTTTTTTGCCACAACACACACTGCACATCGGTGCTGGGGGGAGTGATTGTGAGCCGGAGGAGGTCGCCCTACTCACGAAGCTTGGGGTAAAAACAGTGACGATGGCCGACATGAGCCGCACCAGCATGGGTGTATGCATGAAGAAGCTCGCGACGTTCCTCGCCAGTGTGGATGATGTCATCTGTACGTTTGACCTCGATGTAATGCATCGCGACTTTGTACCAGGGGTATCTTTTCAGAGCCAGAGCGGACTACTTCCTTATCAGGCGCTTGTAATTGCGGAGGAGGTGGCACACAGCGGAAAACTTCGACAAATTG
>JAYTEB010000174.1:0-3191 GCA_043735605.1 Candidatus Lloydbacteria bacterium
CCAGCACCGGGCCCAAGCTCGAGTATGCGCTCGGGTGCGCGCGCCTCGCCGTGGGTGACATGTCGCTCTATCGCGAGTTTAGTGAGGTCATATCCTGCCTTTTGTATGGGGTTACTAAACCAACGCTGATACTCGTAGTCGTCTCCGAATTTCCCCGGCATTACATCATTATAAAATTTTTTGACGTTCGTGTGTTCCATAGCTGTGGTAACTGGATTTTCTCACAAAATGGCGCAAATGCCACGCTAGAGCTGCACGACATTTCATGTTACGCTGAAAATAATATGGGAAGAAAGTTACAAAAGCGCTTTGACGGAGTTTCGCGGTCAAAGACATTTCAAAATATTGTGCGCACTTTTGCGCTAGACAAAAAAGCGGTGCTCGACATCGGCTGCTCATTTGGGGAGTTTTTGGTGCATTTTGGGGACGGGAGCGTGGGTATCTCTATCAGCCACGAGGAGGTCGCATATGGGAATGGAGAAGGGCTCGACATCCGCTATGGCAACATCGAGGAAGGCGAGCTCGCACTGACGGAGCAATTTGACGTCATTTTTGCAAACAACATTTTTGAACACCTCTACTCCCCTCATGCTTTTCTCAATAACATAAAGAAACACTTAGCTCCGAATGGGATACTCATCCTTGGTGTGCCCTGTATCCCAAAAGTGGTATCACTCACCCATATCAGAAAATTCCGTGGGGCATTTGCCGAGCAGCACATCAACTTCTTTACGCGCGATACACTGATACACACCGCAATGCGCGCTGGGTGGATTCCACAAATGACGCGTGGCTTTCGTTTTTTAACCCCCCACGTCGACGCCTTGCTCAATCCTATTTACCCGCATTTTTATCTTGTCGCAACACTTGACCCCGACTTTCACTACACCGAAAAACGCATGAAGGAGCTATCTGGGTACAGCACAAAGTAGCTCTGCAGCTACAAAAAATATTTCACCATATACGTCTCCTCGAGTGTGTAGCCGTTCTTGCGATAGTACTCACGGACGCCGATACCCGAGATCACGGCGAGTTTTGAGTAGCCGTGCTCGCGTGCAATACGCTCGGCCTCGGAGAGTAAGCGTCGTCCAAATCCAACGTGCTGACTCTGATTGCCCTCACCCCCCAGACGCGTGTGCCTACCGTAGGTGTGCAGCTCGCGAATAAGGGCCGCGCCACGAAGCACTGGTAGGACTGCGTTTTCTCCGTGGTTGTCTGGCAAGCGCAGCCGCGTAAATGAGGCGAGCTTGGCTCTTTCTTCTCTCGTTTTCGCATCCTCCCTTGTAGGGGCGGACTCGAAGCTCAAAAAAAGCTCGGTGCCTTCGGATGTGCGGTATTCAATTTTGGATAGAGTAAAGTCGTCGGGATGTACTTCCCCCTCACGAATTTCTCGGCAGCGGATACAGCGACACTGCCAACCGTTCTTTTGCATATCCTCATCCATCGCTTGGCGGAGATTCGACAAATGGCTTCCCGCTTTAATGTACGTCGCAGGGATGTCGCGTATCACCCGCAAAATACGCACATACGGGGGGACAAACTTTTTTGCGCCACGCAACACCTCGACAAGTTCAGGGTCGGTGTATGGAGTAAACCCGCCTTGCTTCCACGTCTCGTACAGCTCGCTGTTATCAAGCACCATGCACGGATAAATCTTCAGCATATCTGGCTGAAAGTCCTCTCCCGAAAATAATTCTCCAAACATGGAAATATCTCGTGCGATGGTACTCCCCGGAAGGTTGGGCATCATGTGGTAGACCATCTTAAATCCTGCATTGCGCAAAAGCTCACTTGCACGCTTCACGCGCTCGATCTTCATGTCGCGCTTTGTGAGCTTGAGCACGTCGTCGTCGAGATGCTGCACGCCTATCTCTACTTTTGTGACACCAAAAGTGCGCAGTCGCTCAATTTCAAAGTCAGTAATATAGTCGGGGCGAGTTTCGATAGAAAGTCCGATGATACGGCAATGGGCTTGCTCGTTTTCATCTTGAAGCGCAAGAAGGTACTGGAGGCGGTCTTCGTAGGGCGTACTGCGTGAATCTCGCTCTGTACCATAGTCATTGCACGCACGATAGCAGCCAATCAAAAACTCTTCTTGGTACGCAGGGTGGTAGAAGCTCCATGTACCTCCGATGACGATCATCTCTATTTTGTCGATGGGGTGGCCATTTTGCTCGAGCGCCTTCAGGCGGCTTTGGATCTGCAAATACGGGTCGAAGTCGTTTGCGAGGGCGCGCGCAGCCGCAGGCTCCTTCGCGAGATAGCTTTTAGGCATCGACACATCGGTGGGGCAGTACGTGCAGCGGCCTGGGCAGGCAAAGGGCTTAGTGAGGAGAGAGACCACCGCCACGCCAGAGTTGGATTTTGTCTTGATTTTCCGCATCGCCATTTCGGCCTCTGGGTTTGCGGTCTCCACCCCCTCGGCGACGAGGGCACGATATAGAGCGAGCATCTCGGACTTGGTGGGCATCTGAGTCCCCCCGTCACGCTCGTCCATTCCACTACGCGCCTCTCCTGTTTTGGTGTATCCGCTACACTTCCGTATTTCACGCAGGCGTACCGAAAGCACTGCATCTTTCACGATACGTTTCTTGAGCTTCTCCACATCGAGGTCCGTACGGATATTGGTAAATAGCATAGATACAATTAGACTAGCAGAAAAATTGAAAAACGCACCAGTTTTAGTAGCGCTGAGAATTTAGGTTAGTCTTTCCCTCTAGGCCCACTCGTCATAAAAAAACACCGCCGAGGCGGTGTAAAATGTGAATGCAAGGACAGAGGTCACAGTGTCAAAAAGACTAAAGTGACCGAAGTCCGAAGGTCTAACTTGCGAGACGAGCGGAAAAGTCTCGAACGTCCCAGCCGCTGTCGAGCCTGTTCGCGTCCCAGTACCACCTGCCGAAACTGTGCCGACAGAGGTAGAGCACGTAACGGTGGCCGTTCGGGGCAACGAGAATCCCCCCAAAGAAATCAAGGTACGTGATGCCATGTTTCTTGTTGAGGCGCTCAAGCGCCTGCTGTCCTTTTTCCTGAAGCAGTGCGACACCGAAGCGTGGGTCAAGGCAGCTGCCACCCTTGCCAAGGAGGCGCTTGAGCTTTTCTTCGCCAGTGATCGATTGCTCACCTTTCTTGAGACAGGTCTCGTAGTGCACCTGCGAGAAGTCGACCTCAGTGAAGGCGAGTGAGCGACT
>JAYTEB010000175.1:0-7907 GCA_043735605.1 Candidatus Lloydbacteria bacterium
TGACGAGTATGTCGATGAGCAGCTGTTTATACTTTTGCATGGTGGGTTCTTTAGGGGAGGGAGTAGCTGGTAAGCTCGACGTCATACTCAAAAACAGCGAATTGTGGGTCGGGGGCTTTTTTTGTCACAGCATCTACAGAAATTTCTTGTGGTGCATTAAAAGATACATTACTAAAGTCACGCAACGCGAGGGAGGACTGGAGATCTTGCAGAAATTCACGGAATGCAGGGTACGTCGCAGCGACAGTAAATCTCATTTTATGACTGAGATACGTACTAGGCTCTGTGGGGTCTTGCGTGGCGAGCGTTACGGTGGGAGTGAGAAGCGTGAGGCCGTGACGCTGTGCAACGCTGTCTACGTCAATAATAAGTCGGATGGGTTCAATGCGGTCAGGGAGAAGCACCTCTAGTCGCGCCGGTGCGCCTTCTGGGAATGCGCGAAATTCGCTGACAACTTTATCGAGTTTTTCTCGTGCATTATTTGCGTCGACAAGGAGTCCGTCGAGCACTTGCTCATCGAGCAATGCACTCTGTGTAGACTTATAAGCGGCGTCGATGTATAGAAAGTAAACCCCAAGGGAGACGAGCACAATGAGCAGTGGTGTGAGGTAGCGGTTGATCATGGTGTGGGTGGGCTATTTTCCTCTGTGCGCAATGTAGATTTTTCTACTTCCAACGCTTTTGTATATTTCAAAAAAACAGGATTAAGCACAATGTCTGCCTCAAATTCAACGATGCCCGAGGAGTCGCCGAGTGAGACTCTCTTCATGTCCGCTTTTTGTACAAATGGCGCAGCATTTGCCCACAATCCGGACTGGAAATATACCGACTGATAGCTTGGTCCTACGCCCCTCAACCCCAGCACTATTTCACCGTCTGGGTTGACGCGGTAATTCAAATTGGTGAGCCCTATGTTTGTTGCTGTTTCCTGCTCAAGGAAGTCGAGAATGACGGAGAATATACGGTGGTCGTTGAGTAGGATTTTCCCAACGGCGATCCGCGAATCAATGCGTTTGTATAAATTAACCTCACCACCATCAAGATTTTCTTCAAGCGAGGCAAGTTGTGCTGATTTTTCTTGTATCCGCACATCCACTTGACGCCCGTAGAGATAAACCCCACCTGCAATAGTAATCGCGGTGAAAAAAAGAACGAATGAAAGTACCAGCGCGGAATTTACTGGCTGCTGCCGATGGTCAAGGCCGTCCACGCGCAAGAGTGGCTGCTGCGGAATGAATGATGTATCAAATTTATTTTGCATTCTTTAATAAACATTTTACAAGAGAATAGCAAATCTGGCGAGGATGTTATCTACAGGGTGGCAAAAAAGAGTGGGTGGGAGACTGTGGGTGCTACGCGATCTGAACGCTGGAAGAGGAATATGCAAAAAAATCACCGAGGTCACTATGGCAACTTTCGCAATGCAAGGCCAACGGCGACGGCAAACTCTGGCCCCGACTCCACAAGAAGGGGCGCGATAACTGCGGGGGCCTCGATACTTGCAAATGCAGTACCATGGAGAACGCTTGTTTCAAAATTCTTTTGTGCGACGTCGATTATGCCATTCATGAGGGAGCCACCGCCAGTCAAGATGACACTTGCGATGCTTACTCGCTTTGCGTTCTGGTAGTTCACAAAAATGCGGCTCGCCTCTGAGAAGATACGCTCCATCGCAAGCCTGGTGATTTCTGAGACCGATGGGTCTTCGGAATTCACCAGAAGGCCGAATCTGCGCTTCAGCTCCTCCGCCTCAAGGATGGAGACCCCGCGCGCGCGAGAAAGCGCGAGTGTCACGTCTTGAGAGCCGACACTGACCGAGTGTGCACTGCGCACAACCCCCTCCTCGATGATGACCACTCGTGTCGTTGCTGCGCCAATGTCGACAAGCATGGTGGGTGAGCCTTCGCGACCAAGCGTCGAGCGAATGGTCGAAAATATCTCTATCTCAAATGCCGCCGATGTACAGCCGAGTCTCGTGGCAATGTCCGTATAGCGGGCCAAAATGTCGTTGTGAATCGCAACCAGAAGTATCTCCACCTGAGGCGAGGAAACCTTGCCTGCGTCCTCTTTGTCTGGATCTACGTAGGTGCGCGTGAGGCGAGGAATAACCCAGTGGGAGAGAGACACTTCCGTGATGGGAATGGGAATATATTTGCGCGCCTCGAGTGGTATCATTTGCTTCAGTTTTTCTGGTGGCATGTCGGGCATCTCAATCACGCTGACGAGAGCCGAGGTGAGCGGGAGCGAAAAAACGAGGTCGCGACTGGTCACCTTTGCTTCTACGAAAAGGTCGTTGATCACCTCAACGATTTTCTCCACGGGAAGGTTGGTCGCCTGACCGACTTCGAGATTTGCCGATGGGCCGAGCGCGACCTGGCCATAGGTGTCGAGTACGGCTTTCCCATTCTTCTTGTGTAGTTGAACTACTTTTATGAAGGCGGTGCCAATATCTATGCCGACCACGCCAACCCCCTTCTTTTGGGGAATGATACCAGCGAGCAGTTTATCAAAATGTAAATCCATGATGTGTCCATTGTATCATAGTGTTTCTCTATAGAGTATTGCGAGTGGAGAAATCATGTGTATGCTGTGGAATATGCTATTTGCAGACTTACTTTCATACATATTTCCAGAACGTTGTATTGGCTGCGACAAGATTGGGACTGCGCTCTGTGCCATCTGTGAACGCACCATCACCACAAAGCCTATCGCACTCTCAAAAACAACCGCGGCGCTCTTCGACTATCACCACCCACTCATCAAAAAGGCAATCTGGGCACTCAAGTACCACCGGAGACGTGCACTTGCCCGCTATTTTGGCACCGCACTCTATAGAGAGTTTTTCAAAGAGCTCGCGCGAGGAGGAAAACACCACAAAGAGGCAATTGTCCTCATTCCCATACCGGGAGGGAAAAAGGCTATTGCCATGCGTGGATACAACCACGCCTCGCTCATCGCAGAGGCAATACGCGAATGCGGGAAGGCGGATGGGCTCCATATTGTTGTCGAAAATAGCATACTCTATAAGCAGAAGGAGGTCTCCCAACAAGTAGCTGCGAGAGAGCGTGTGAAACGAGAGAAAAACGTGGAGGGGGTTTTTCGTGTCCGTGACACAGAAAAAATATTGGGAAAAACCGTTATCCTCATCGATGACGTCATTACCACTGGCGCCACCATGAACGAGGCGAGGCGTGTCATAAAGGCATCTGGGCCAAAACGTGTCCTTGCCATCGCCGTGGCACACTAGGCTCTATGGCGGGAGACTGCAGGGTGGGTACCGTGCACCGAGAAAGCCCCACTCACGAGGGCTTGGAATCATTATGGTTCTATGCTAAGTTAGCAACACTGGAGACGTGGCTGAGTGTGAGCTTCGGTGTGGGAACCCATTCTGATGGGCCCGAAGCGCAAGACCTTTTGAGGTTTTTTCTGAAAAATCCAAAAGGTGCTAAATTGCGAAAGAAGCAACTTAGAGACGGAGCGAGCGAAGGCGAGTGAGTCGGGGTCGGCAGAATTTTTCAGCAGAAAAATATCTGTGACCAGCGGCAGTAAGCCGGAAATTCCCCCGTGGGAATGAGATATAGAGAAAGTAGTGGTAATATGAAAAAATATGTGGAGACGTGGCTGAGTGGTCTAAAGTACCTCACTGCTAACGAGGCGGGGAGTAAATTCCCCCGTGGGTTCGAATCCCACCGTCTCCGTTTTGAGTCCCCGAGAAACGGAGACGAGAAAGTGCCCTGCGGCACTTTCGTGTGGGATTCGAAGCCCATTCCGTTATTTGTGAAGCATTCTGATGCTGAAGAAATCGGAACGGGGTGCTGACCCTGTAAGGGTCGAAAATCCCACCGTCTCCACCAGCACGTTTTAGTATTAGGGAGTACTAAATAAAAATATGGGTAGTAAAAAACATCATAAGAGTGGGAAAATATATGCTAACGACCCGTGTGTTTGCGGCTCAGGAAAAAAGTACAAAAGATGCTGTACGGATAAAGATACTCAAGTAAGAGGGAAATCTTTGTACGAAACTATGGTTGAGGGTTTTAATAAAGGAGAACTAGTAAGTTTCCAAAGAGTGACAGGTGACAAGGGGTCTATGGAGATAAGTAGTCAATCTGTAACTTCTGGAAAGGAGACATATTCACATGACAAACCAGTAAAGATTTCTGTTGGTGACTCTGAGGATGGTAACTCTTCTGGTCAAGCAGTAAATACTATTTCTATGAATAGTCAAAACAAGATTAGAACCATCCAGATTGGTTCAGGTAGGGTATCTTTCAAAGACTCAGCAAACTATAAAATTGGAATAAAAAATAAAATAGATAAGATAGTTGATGATGATTGGCGCGTGCAAGTTCGGGTGCATACTCAATCAGAAGAACCTAGAGAATATTTTGATTTAGTTTTAATTAATCGAAAAAGAGAGCGAAATCACATAACAGACCCTCATGTTACTTTTAGGCCAGACGGGTCAGGAAAGTATATTAGGTTTGGTGCATATTCAGACAAATCTGAAATAAAAACACTAAGTGGGGGTGGTATTGGGGGTATACTGTTACCCTCTTCAACAGAAGTAAGATTTGTTGATATAACCATTACAATAAATTATCTTTTTGAAGAAGGGGTACTTTATATCGATAAAGTCGAAGTAAAATAATAGCGACCCACACACACATTTAGAGCACGGGAAAGCTACTGAAACAGCCTCACGGGTTCTGGGGGTCATGAATACTTATCCCACCGCCTCTGTAAATGCGTAATCTGCAAGATTAAAGAGCCAGTGGCTAGTTGCTTGCTACAAACTTTTTAAAATTCTCCAGTATCGCAGTCCATCCAGCTTTTTGCATCTCAGTACTATTGATCTCTTCGGGATCAAACTCCTCTACTATTTTTGTAGTACCATTCTCAAAATCAGTGAAGAAGATCTCACATTCTCTATGCTGATCCTCACTATCAGCTTTATCCATTATGTATTTGATACTTCTGTACTCGACAATATCGGTGTATATACCAGTAAAGTCAAAAGAGGCACTGCCATCTTTTGCTGACATTCTGGTTAAAAACTTACCGCCGACCCTTAAGTCATTTTCTGCATATGGGCATTCCCAAGTATCACTGGCGAATGCCCAACCCTTGATGCTCTCTGTGTCATTCCAATGTTTCCAAACTTTCTTGATGTCGGCATGTATTATTGTTTCTACTTCAATCTTTTGCATATCAACGGAAATTTTGTTACTCCACACTGTACTGAAGCATCATGCCCGAGTGCATATGCTCCGCAATATGGCAGTGCGCCATCCACTTCCCCGGATTCGTCGTCTCAAGCAAAATATCTACCACATCTCCCGTCTTTAGTAGCGTTGTATCTTTCCAGACCATGTTTTCGTTTGGCACGTCATTGACGGAGAGCACGGCAAAGCGGTTGCCGTGAAAGTGCATGGGGTGCTGCATGGGGTGCGCGGAGGTAGCGTCATTGATAATGCGAATTTTTACATATTTGCCGCGGGGAAACTGCCATGCAATGTCCATGTTTTCCTTCCCCGTCTCCTCGTCACGCAAAATCCATTTGACTGTGTCCGATGTCGAGAACGTATTCATGTCCCCCATGGTGTCTTCCCACTCGATGGGTACTGCGGTGTGCATTGCCATTGCTGGCATTCCAGATGAGCCACTCCCCATGTTCATTCCACTCATGTCCATACTTGGTGTCGCAGCGTGATCATGAGCGTCGGTAGCATCTCCACCCGAACCCATGTGCGACATGATCTTTCCCATATCCATCGTGAGGGTGAGGCGAAGTTGTTTGTCGGGTACAGCGGCAAGATAGCTGCGGAGTGCGGTGAACTCAGCGATGACGTCTGCATTTGCGCGCAGTGTGTCAAATGTCTTCCCAGCCGCAGCAATGGATGCTCCAGCGATGGCAACCTCCCCCAGTGGATATGTTTTGCCATCTGGGACGGCATGCAGGAGTGCATATGTTCCCGCCACAGGAAAGTACACGTCGATAACTGCGCGTTCTGAGGGAGAGACTATCACGCCTTCAACAAATGTTTCTTTTTCGTATCGCCCATTATCTCCACCGATGAGCTTCATGCGGGCACCACCTCCTACGCGAAAATTAAATGGCCGTACGGTCGCTGCGTTCGTCACATACATGCGACGCACTTCTCCTGGCTCGCCACTGAGCATAAGGCTGGTGTCGCCATTGATGAGTATCGTGTTTCCAAAGCGACCCATCAGCGCATGTGTGCTGTATTTTTCGCTATACGGTGCAATGTCACCCCCCTCCATGAGTACGTCGGAGAGAAAAATTGTTTCCTCCTTGTCGGCGAGTGGCCAGAAGTCAGCCGATTTTGGTGTCACGACGAAGTTGCCGTAGAGACCCATGTTCTGCTGTATGTCTTCGCGTACATGAGGGTGGTACCAAAACACCCCAGGGTCAGTGAATGCGAGTGTGTACGAAAATGACTCACCAGGGAGAACGTCTTTTTGCACAAGGTGCGTTCCATCAAACTGATTTTCCATGCGGATTCCATGCGAGTGGAGGAGTGTGGGCATGTCCGTATTGTTGACGAAGCGGATCGTGGCTTGGTCGCCCTCCCCTGCTCGTAATGTTGGCCCTGGGATCATGCCGTTGTATGCAAGCATTTTTATTTTTTTCCCCGCAATACTTTTCATCACATACCCCGCAGTAAGCTCGTATGTTTCGCCATTTTTGAGAAGCACCTCCTTGGTGGGGATAGCGTCAAGAATACCCACTGGAGTAACTTTTTTGTCGCGCATAAAGACAAAGCCAGATACAGTGAGTACGAGCAGGAGAATAAAAGCGATGGTTTTCTTGTGCATGAGTAAAATATAATAGATGAATAACTTTCACTATTATACCAAAAAATTGCGCAAAGAAAAAACGCGGGCCGAGCCCGCGTTTGATTGACCGTCACTCGCCCCCTATTTTGCGCATGCTCTTCACGCCGCCGCAAAAGTCGAAGATACGGATCCACATCCACCCGATGTCAAATTCGTTTGGTTTCACCGAAAGTTTTGGTGAAAGTGGGTATGCATGATGATTATTATGGAGCTCTTCCCCGGCGATAATCACTCCCCACGGCGAGATGTTCTTTGACGCATCGACCACACCAGTGAGCAAATGCTTGCTTTCGAAGTTACGATATCCCCAGAAATGCCCAATGCCGTTGATAACACCCGCAGCAAGAATTGGGGTGGCGAGCATTTGCGCCAGCCAGATACAAAACCCGGGCAATGCACCAAAAAGTGTAATGTCAACAACAAGCGTGATCAGAATTCCCAACTTCGGAAAACGGGAATACACATTCTGCTCCATCCAGTCGTCAGGTGTCCCCGCACCATGCTTTTCAAGTGTCTCGGGTATGTGCGACTCGTCGACATACTTGCGCACGCCACGCCACGGTATCCAAAGGCAGATCATCCGAAGGACACGCTTCCACTTATTCGTGACATCCTTGAGCCATACTTGGGGGCTGTGCGGGTCCCCTTCCATCTCACAGTGCGCATGATGCTTGCGGTGAATTGCAGCCCACTCGCGCGTTATCATTCCTGTCGTGAACCAAAGCCAAACCCTGAAAAAATGAGAGAGGAAGGGCCCAAGCACGAGCGCACGATGCGCCTGCGCACGATGCAAATAGACCGTTATCGCCACCATGGTGACGTGAATGAGCCCAAAGGCTATGAAGAAACCCTCCCAAAAAGAGGGTGCGAATATACCGCTAAAGAGGTTCATATGTTACCCCAAAATCGAAGAACTTTACTGTCAGGGAGTATAGCAGAAGATGAAAAATGTGACACCCTCCACCTATTTACGTATGATTGGTGCTATGCAGAAAGCACCGATGCAGCCGAGCGACCTTATCACAACCCATTTTCGGCTCGTTGAG
>JAYTEB010000176.1:0-21304 GCA_043735605.1 Candidatus Lloydbacteria bacterium
CACGAGTGGAGTATGCAATCAATACGCGACCACGGAAACGACTGGGATGGAGAACCCCATTAGAAGTATGGGGTGTTGCACTTCGAAGTTGAATGTACCGGATAAGTGTTTGACAAAGTGTATATTTTTGACATAATTTATATAGTAATTCACCATACTATCCCCCACCCGACGATCACATTCGTAACTCTGGTTACTTTATTTAAAAAAGAATCGCCTCGGGTTGGGAATAATGCGGTGAAGCAAAAACACAGGACGATGTCCTGTGTTTTTTGTTCAAGTATTTTCAAGGCGGACAACTTCTTCCAAGCGTTCGATTTGGGTTGCAGTACGAGGCGACAAGCAAAAAACCTCCAAGGTGTACTCATGAGTACTGCTTGGAGGTTTTTTGTGCAGTCAACGATGCAATGCGCCCAAATTGAGCGTTTGGCTAACCTTCGACGAAAGTGAGGGCACTGCCCTTCTTGCCTGCACGGCCAGTACGACCGATGCGATGCACGTAGTCGTCGTATGATGATGGTACTTCGTAGTTGATGACGTGTGAGACATTAGGAATGTCGAGCCCACGCGCAGCGACGTCGGTCGCAACCAGAATCTGGACGCGGTCGTCCTTAAAGTCCTTCAGTGCACGCTGACGCTGTGGCTGAGTTTTGTTGCCGTGAATCGACGCCGAGCGAAAACCTGCGCCTGAAAGGTCACGAGAAAGCTTCTCTACGCCGTGCTTCGTGCGTCCAAAAACGAGTACTTTATTAAATTCCGCCTTGCGCAGAAAGTCACAGAGTAGTTCAAACTTTTCTCCCTTCTCGCGGAAGCGCACGATGTCTTGGTCGACATTCTTTGCGGTATCCTGCTTCTTTACGGAAATACGAATAGGGTCGCGGAGCATGCGGTGTGCCAAGTCTTCTATCTCGCGCGAGAATGTCGCGGAGAAGAAAAGGGTATGACGCTCCTTTTGCATTTTGTCGATGAGGAACTTGATGTCGGTGATGAAACCCATGTCGAGCATGCGGTCTGCTTCGTCAAGCACGAGGTTGTCGAATTCAGCAAGCTTGAGCTCGCCACGCTCCACCAAGTCGCGCAGGCGCCCCGGTGTACCGATGACCATGCGGACGCGTCGGCGCAAGCGCTCTATCTGCATACCCATCGATGTACCACCGACGAGGAGCACAGAATAGATGCCCAAGCCCCGTGCAAAGCCCATGAACTCTTCGTCTATCTGCAGTGCGAGCTCGCGCGTAGGAACGATCACTAGGACCCGTGCGTCGGGCTTGAGCATCATTTTATTGATGAGGGGGATGAGAAATGCTGCTGTCTTCCCCTCTCCGGTATTTGCGATGCCAATGACGTCGCGACCTTTCAGCACCTCAGGTACTGCCTGGTCTTGGATTGCGGTGGGAATGGTGTAACCCTTCTTTGCGATATTCTCTTTGAGTTTTGCTTCAATATGAAGGTCTGCAAACTGATGTGTGGGTAAGTAGACTTTTTCCTCGGCGACGATGATTGCGCGGTTGACGAAGCGGTTGACGTCGATGTTTTCACCAGGGTTTCTCGTGTTACCACGAGACTGAGGGCGCCCGCCAGTGCTTCCACCGCGAGAAAAACCGCCACTGCGGCTACCTCCGAATGATGACCCACCGCGCGACGGTGTGCGCATAGATGTGCGGTCGGACGAAAACGGTCGTGACGAAGATGCCCCTCGTGTAAAAGGTGCGCGTGGCGTGCCTGCTGCGTGGGGAGCACGTGGAGCCCCCGAGGCCTCGGGTGCACCACCGCGCTCCATGTTACCGATAAAGTTACTCTTTTTTGTGCGCTTGCGAGGAGGCTCGTAGCGTCCGCCACCACCGATGCCGCCTAAGACCACGGCGCGGCGGGTGCTGCCATATGAAGGGCGGCTGCTCCCTGAATTGCCCCCACGTGGAGGCTGATTGCTGTTGTACATAAATAAACTGTTAGTACCTGAACACCATTTGTGTATCAGGTTTATTGAATAGACTTCCCACGTTTATCAAACAAAAAATGATGATTGATATTCACCTCTGTGACTGCCATCTGTGTGTGGAAGTCTCTCAATAGTTCGACCAGTTGAGAGAGGAGTTTTATGAGGATTTTAGTCTAGCATACTCAGACTTGCTTGTCAAAGCCTAGTCCTTCTTCTTGTTTTTACCGCGTTCACTTTCGGTCAAAAGTTTTTTGCGCAAGCGGACGGATTTGGGGGTGATCTCGAGATACTCGTCGTCGGACATTACCTCAAGGCCATTTTCAATACCCAAGAACTTCGGTGGAACGAGATTGAGTGCGTCGTCGGTACCAGAGGCACGCATGTTGGTGAGCTGCTTGCCTTTCGTAGGATTCACGGGCATCTCCTCGCCCTTCGTGGTGTTGCCGATGACCATACCTTCGTAGACTTCGACATTCGGAGCAATGTACAGCTCTCCGCGCGTCTGGAGATTGGCGAGTGAGTAGCCGAGCGCCTTGCCATTCGCCATCGAAACCATCGAGCCGACTGCACGATGCTCGATATGCCCCGCATGAGGCTTAAAGCCAATGACGCGTGAAGACATGATCCCCTCACCTTTTGTGTCGACAATAAACTGATTGCGATAGCCGAGTAGCCCGCGGGTGGGACCATCAAATATCATACGAATCATATTGTGTGTCTGTGTCATATTGCTCATGATCGCCGCGCGACTTCCGAGCTTTTGGATAACCACTCCTTGTGATTCGCTCGGTACGTCTATGGTGATCTCCTCAAATGGCTCACATTTCACACCGTCGACATCTTTGATGATGACTTGTGGCTGTGAGACTTGGACTTCAAAGCCTTCGCGACGCATGTTCTCGAGCAAAATTGCCACATGAAGCTCGCCACGGCCAGACACCTTGAATGTGTCACCCGCGGAGCTTGCAAAGTCGACCTTAAGACCGACGTTGACTTCGAGTTCTTTGGTGAGGCGGTCGCGGATCTGGCGCGATGTGACAAACTTCCCTTCACGCCCCGCGAATGGAGAGTTGTTGATAAGGAAATAGAGCTCGATGGTGGGCTCATCGACGGTGATGGCGGGCAGAAGTGCGACATCGGGTGTATGTGCAATGGTCTCTCCAATATAAATCTCTGGAATTCCCGCGATGATTCCGATGTCGCCGGCGACTATTTCCGTCACCTCCTCACGCCCAACACCTTTAAAGGTGAAGAGCTTGGTCACTTTGCCTTTGTAGGGAGCGTTGCCCTCGTGGAGTATGACGACGTTGTCCGCAAGCTTGATGGTGCCCTCGGTGATGCGTGCGATACCGAGGCGGCCGAGGTAATTGTCGTATGCGAGGTTGAAAGACTGAGCACGCAGAGGCATCTCTTTAGCACCAGCGACTGAGGCGACGGGAACATGCTCGAGAATAAGGTCGAGCATCGGCGTGAGGTCGGTGGACTCGTCTGCGAGCTTCCTCTTTGCAATACCCAAGCGGCCAATAGCATACACGATGGGGAATGAGAGCTGCTCGTCTGTGGCGCCGAGGTCCATGAAAAGCTCAAAGACTTTTTCTTCACACTCATCGGGATTTGCGGCGGGCTTGTCTATTTTGTTGATGACGACAATGGGCTTGAGTCCGAGCTCGAGCGACTTCTTGAGCACGAAACGCGTCTGGGGCATTGGGCCCTCTTGTGCGTCGACGATGAGGAGCACGCAGTCGATAGAGCGGAGTACACGCTCGACCTCGGAGCCGAAGTCGGCGTGGCCTGGAGTGTCTACAATGTTTATTTTTGTACCCTTGTAGTCACAAGAAGTATTTTTAGAATAAATAGTGATGCCACGCTCGAGCTCGAGTGCGTTTGAGTCCATGCTTTCCCCCTCGGCAAACATTCCTGTCTGGCGCATCAAAGAGTCGGTGAGCGTCGTCTTGCCGTGGTCGACGTGGGCGATTATTGCGATATTGCGAATTTCCATAATAATTTGGGTCAAAATTAAACGCCCGCAATGCGAGCGTTGATTCCTGCAATATACCCTACAGGATAATATATTGCAATGGAATGCCGGTGTGGTTTTGTTGTGTTATTGACAAATGTATGCCAGAATGCCGAAATGGAAAAACAAACGGAAAGAAAATACGGACCAAAGCCACGCACGAAAGACCGCGATGTGACAGCAAAACGCTATATTGAACGCAAGGCAAAGTTTGGTGATGGGCCCAAAAAACCCTTTCCCGCTGGTGGTGGTGCGTATGTGAAAAAAAGCGCGACGGGCTATAGCGCTGCACCAAAGAGAGCCTACACCCCACGCACCGTAGGTGCGCCCGCGAGACCCTCTGCCACAGGATACGTAAAAAAAATGACCTTCACCCCACGAGCACCGGAGACATTCGCCACAGTAAAACGACCATACGCAAGTTCCGAATCGACAGGAAGGATCTCATACAAGGGCAGCCCTCGTACCTTGGGCCACACAGGGAGTGCCGGTGGAACATTTAAAAAGTCGACGTCGTGGTCTAAGTCAAAAACTGAGCGTGGTGCATTTGGCGCAAAAAAGCCCTACGTCAAACGTGAGGACGCGCGAACACCACGTGTCTACAAACCCATCTTTAAATCTGTGGCACCCAATAAGCCGAGGACCGCGTCAGCCTCATGGGGTGCGGTCGCATCGTGGTACGACAAACACCTCAGTGAAGCGGATACGTATCACGAAAAAGTAATACTCCCGAACCTCTTGCGACTCATTGATGCGCACAAGGGTGAGCACGTACTCGACCTCGCCTGTGGACAGGGGTACTTTACCCGTGCGCTCGCAGGCACAGGAGCAAATGTGGAGGGTATCGATATTGCCCCCGAGCTCATCGCCATCGCGCAAAAAGAGTCCCCTACTATCCCCTATCATGTCGGGAGCGCTGAGAACCTTTCACTATTTGCTGATGCGTCATTCGATAAAATCCTCATGAGCCTCTCGATACAGAACATCGAAAACGCAGAGGGGGTCATCGCTGAGGCGGCGCGCATACTCAAAAGCGGTGGGGAATTTCACATCGTGATGAACCATCCCGCATTTCGCATCCCCAAACAATCCTCGTGGGACTATGACGACAAGAAGAAAGTGCAGACACGGCGCATCGACCAGTATCTCTCTATTTCACACACCGACATCGAGATGCATCCTGGATTTGCCGACGCACCAAAAACTATTTCATATCACCGCCCACTCCAATTTTACTTCAAGGCATTTGTAAAGGCGGGTTTTGCCGCCACAAAGCTCGAAGAGTGGATATCACACAAGGCAAGCGACTCGGGGCCCCGCGCGAGAGCCGAAAATAATGCCCGCAAAGAAATTCCTCTTTTTTTGTACATGAAGGTGGTCAAAATTCCAGACGGCATCTTCAAGGTTGCACCTTCGAAAGCCAAGAAACAACCTTAGTCTACTTCAACCATTAACGCACGGCGACAAGCCCTGCACCTTCGGAGTCCTTGTCTTTCCATAGGCGGTAGAACGTGAGTTTGACTATTTCGGTGGTGACAAAGTATGCACAGATAAGTACCGCTGCGGGAATCATGTACTTCATGCTTGGTGCAATAAAGTGGAATACTTCTTGGACCTTTGGAATATACAGGAGCGAAACGGTGAGTGCCATCACAAAGAGTGAGAGGAGTGTGAGGGCGCGCGCAGGGCGTTTTGCTTTCCAGAAAGGCAATGTAGTGCGAATGGAGAATACTATTACCAACTCGGTGATGATGCTACCTGCAAACCACATCGTTTGTAATACCGACTCTCCAAACTGCTGAAAGTACCCGAAGAAGGCAAAGTCAAAGAGGGTGGACACTACTCCAAGGACTACTGCAACAGTCGTAAGCTCGGCGACCTTGTACCCTCGAGGGCGTTCGAGCTCCTTATCGTCCACGTTGTCGGTGGCGATAGTCATCATGGGGAAGTCGGAAAGTAAGTTAAGTAGGAGTACTTGAATCGGAAGCATGGGGAGATAGGGAATAAAGAGTGAGGCAAAAGCAAGTGCAAAAAAATTGCCAAAGTTTGATGCGAGCGTTGCGCGAAGATATTTCATCGAGTTGGCAAATATCTTTCTCCCCTCTTTGACTCCATCGATTATCACCATGAGGGACGGATTGAGAAGCACCACATCGGCAGCGTCCTGCGCAATGTCCGAAGCGTTGGCAACCGCAAGCCCTATGTGTGCAGCCTTGAGTGCGGGAGCATCGTTGAATCCTTCACCCAAGAAACCGACGAGATGACTTTTTTGCAGAAGTAAAACAATCTCTGTTTTCTGAAGTGGCATTGTGCGCGCAAAAACATGATAACGCTCGACCGCAACGAGTTTCTCTTCGGGGTTCATGCGGTCCAACTCGTCTCCTGTAATGACTTCGCTCTTGTCAGTCAGTATTCCCGCCTCAAACCCGACCCACGATGCCACCTCACGGGCATCCCCCGTGATAACCTTGATTTGTATGCCGAGCTTTTTTGCTTCGGCGACCGCCTCGCGGGTCGAAGCCTTGAGTGGGTCAGCGAAAGAGATGAGCCCCACTACGTGCATGTCCCGCTCGGTATCCTCCGTAATACGCGTAACCCACAGTGGGGCTTCGGACCACGCAATCGCAATGACGCGACGACCTTTTGCTCCCTCTTCTTTTATCCATGCGTCAGAGTCCTTATCCATTGGGGTGTCGGCAGTGGCATAAACATTTTCCGCAGTACCACGCATGACAAGTAGGTTTCTTTTTTCACTCCGTACCAGCACCGTGCCACGACGACGAACTGGGTCAAACGGCAACTCGTCGATGCGCTCTATGTCCGATACACTCGCACGAAGTTCCTCACTCGCATACGCGATGAGCGCAGTGTCAAAAACACTATTTTGTGCACTTGTCGCGTCAGGGGCAGAGAGTGGCACCATGAGGGCGTAGCGCAGTGCCTCCTTGGTAGCACCAAACACGCCGGAAACGGCAAGCTTGTTTTCGGTAATGGTCCCCGTCTTGTCGGTGCAGAGCACGTCGATAGAGCCGAGGTCTTCTATGGCAGAGAGACGCCTTGGGACAACTTGCTTTTTCGCCAGCACGAGTGCTCCGTGTGAGAGTGAGATAGTCATGACGAGTGGGAGTGCCTCGGGGATGACACTTACCGTCAGGGCGATAGCAAAAAGTGTGAACTGGGCAACATCAAATGCATCACCGTGAACAAAATAATTCAGGAAAAAGATGATGGGAATCGTCACTAATACGAGTTTCAAAATAAATGTCGAGAAATGATTGATGCCAAGCTCAAATGCACTCTGGCTCTCGGAGGTCTCCATCTGCTTGGCAATATCTCCAATGACTGTGTTTTTTCCCGTCGCAAATATCAGCACCTCGCCGTCACCAGAGAGCAGTGTTGTGCGCGTAAAGCCAATGTTTGATGCACCTGCATAGCTACTGATTGATTCAGTGAGTGCGCCGTGGTTTTTTGCTATGGGCTCTATCTCGCCCGTAAGCGGTGACTCGTCAACGGTGACTCCGTCAGCTCGGATAAAGTAGCCGTCTCCAGGGAGCATGTCGCCAGCATCGAGGAGCACGATGTCCCCCGCCACCACGTCGCTCACGGAAATGAGGAACTCCTTGCCGTCGCGTCGGACACGAGTCTTTCGGTCGACAAATGTCTTGAGGAGTGAAAGTGCCTTTTCTGCACGTAGTTCTTGGTAAAATCCCAGTGCTGCGTTCAGGAGAAGAAAAATGGATATCATCCCTGCGTCGATATATTCCCCCTGAAAAAGAGAAACGAGGGCAGCGGCAAGAAGCAGGTAGATGAATGCCGATTTGAATTGGCGCAAAGCAATTTGGTACCACTTTACAGTCTTGCCCTCGAGAATGTTGTGCCCCAACTCGGCAAGTCTTTTGCTCGCCTCTTCATTGCTCAAACCCGCCTCCATCGATTCGAGTGCCTGAAGGGCACCATCAACTTTTTTCTTCGAAATTTCAATATACGAAACCATCTGCATCACTTCATGGTAGCACTCTTTTTGTTTCGTGAGGAGGGTTTTGTGGTCTCGGAAACGAGTGACTCCTTGAGTGTGGCAGCCTCTTTTTTACGTTCAATCATTTTTAATTCTCGATTAATCACGAACTTATTCATAGCCCTTACTTCCGCGGTCCCCCGCTGGTCCCGCAGTGCGACAAATGAGCCCAGAAGTATCTCGGTGTCAGTAATGCGATTAGGGTACGCGCGCGTCGTGGGCGCGTTGGCACTCTTGTCCACCTGTGTAGTGAAATTTTAGGTAGGCCTTGTTTGCGCCCGTGGCACCGTAAACACGAACTCACTTCCCACCCCGGGGGTACTGCTCTTGAGCCAAATTTTCCCACCCATAGATTCGATAACGAGTCGCGAAATATAGAGTCCGAGCCCTGTGGACTGGGTGATGTCGCGGGCGAGCATGTTGGTGCCGGCTTGTTGAAATTTGCGAAAGAGCAATGTTTGATTTTGAACAGAAATACCGACACCTTGGTCGCGCACAGCAAACTCGATGTGTCCCCCATCGACGCTCATGCACACACTCACTTCGCCACGCACGGAATAATTGATGGCATTTGAGATAAGATTTACTAGTACCTGCTTTACTCTGTCGCGATCTGCACTCACGATACACTGCAACACCTCCCCACACTCAACACTGAGGGTAATGTTCTTTTTGTGCGCAATCTCAGTCAGGCTTTTGACAACCTCTGCAATCAACTCCTGCGCAGAGAAATCACTCGCTTCAAAAGTGACGTGGCCTTGCTCCAGTCGAGAAACATCGAGAAAGTCGTTGACGATGGTGATGAGGCGCAACGCTGCACTATTTGTATCCTTAATCATCTCCAATACTTCGGGGTCGGTAATCTTTTCTTTGTAGTAGTCCTCGATAATCGACATATTGCCATGTATGGCCGTCAGCGGCGTGCGGAGCTCATGGGAGGCGATGGCAAAAAATTCATCACGCCCGCGCTCGAGACTCCGCGCCTCGGTGGTGTCTTCGAAGAGCAAGACTGTGCCGAGTAATTCTCCACCCCCCCGAGCGCGCATGGGAGAAATGAGGATTCTGAGGATTCGACTTGCTACTTCAACGTCCTTAACCTCGGCAGGCATGTGCTCCTTCATGCATCGTTCAATCAGCTTCATGATTTCAACATTTGGGATAGAATGGTCCACATCAGAAATAGCGTACTCATCGCTGGAAATATTCAGGGCGGATTTTACGGCGTCGTTTTTGATAAGAATATTATTTTCTATGTCGAGCACCAAAAAACCGAGTGGAATACTGTTCGTTGATGCAACAAAGCGTGAATGTTCGATAAATAGTGCCTCTGTGCGCTCCTGTACTTTTTGTTCGACGATTTTTTTTTCTTGCTCGAGATCCTCGAGCAAGTTTGTTGTTGCGTGCTTTGCATTTTCGAGCTCAGTAACGTCAGTGAGCACCCATACGTGCGCAAGCCTGCCTGCGCCAATAAGCATGGGGTACGAGAGACGCTCGATGACTCGGCCATCCTTCACATGCAAGACATCCTTGGATTTATTCTGTGTCTCACTCGTGATGAGTTGTGTGCGTGCGACAAAGCTTGGTGCATCTGTCAACTGCTCTTGCATTTGCGCCAGAAGTTTCATCATATCCCGTTTCTCGAGTAGCTCCTCGGGAAAATGCCACATCTCAACATAGCGACGATTATATATAACCAAATTTGCCTCGTGCGTTACAGCGATTGCTGACTCCACGGCATCGATTGTGGACTGAAGCAGGTGAAGGCTTTCGACGTGTTTGATATTCGCCTCCTCAATCTCGCGAGAGCTGATAACAGCAGAGCGCTCGACTTGCCTTCTGTCGTTGTCGAAGTCATCGTAAGTCTGGCTCACTATCTCCCATATATGAAAAAACTCCGGGGGTATATCGTTGTAACCTGGAAAATTTTTTCTTAATTGTCTTTCTAGTATCTTATTCATTTTCTCTAAGAAGTATTTTGATTCCGCAATGACACACGCTATGCCTCCCGAAAGGTGGTGATGGTCATCGTTTGATTGTGCAATTGACACTGATGCTCCGTGGTCGCAGTTGGACATATCTCGCCGTATGAGTAAAATCCCGCGAGCACCGCCTCTTTACCCAGTGTGGCAGATACGGCCTCAACCTCCTCTTCTGTGCGTGATTTGAGTACGAGCTTTCTACCCACGCAACTCACCAGTAGTGCAAATTCGGGCACTTCTTTCCCCAGCACATCCTTGGAGGTGATGTTTGCTGCACTCGATGCACCATCAATGAGCCGCTCGAAGTTTGCACGCATCAGTTTTGTGTATGCACCCATGGGCATATCTCCAGCAAATGTCATGCTTTGATTTGCCTCATCGACTCCAAGTAATGTACGCACCATATTGTCTTCTTTGCTGGTATTCGGATTAATACGCACATTCATTGGAAAAAGTAGCCCGGACGCAGGAAGGGCGGCTGCTTGGTCTCCCAAATACTCTTTATATAGAGCGAGTGCAGGCTTGTGGTCGATTTCATAGAGAACATTGTCCTTTGATTTTGTGATAATACGCTCAGGTCCAAATGTGTCCCATCCACCAAATGACCCGTAGCCAACATGGAGTGCGCCGCCATAGAGTCCAATGAGCGCCAATTTTCCAGTTTTCGCATATCCGTCGAATCCGATGAGCGTTTCCTTGAAACGACCCCCGTCCCCAACAAGTCCACCAGTGACCATGACCCCACTCGGGAGGGAGGACATGATTCCCTCGATGAGCTGAGTGCCATTGACAAGCAATCCATCAGAAAAAATGAGCGCATGAACGAGACCTTCGTGAGGCAATGCATTTGCCAATTTCGCGCCAGCAGCAAGGCTCATGCCTGAGTCGCCAATTTCTTCTGTGGCGAACGCGAGGGTGGTTTTTTCAAACTGAATTGCCGTGAGTGCGATGGTATCATCTGAAACGGTTGTTCCCAAAATCTCTCCAGCGGTCGACGAGAGGAGAATGTGTGCATCGGGATACATCGCACGAATGTCATCGTATCGTGCTCCCACCTTGATTACATCTGTCCCACCAAATCCAAACACCAGCTGTGGAGCAAATTGCTCGTTAGTGCTTTCCAGAATCGTCCTCCATCCGACCTCTTTCACCCACTGCTTTTGTGCGATATGCATAGTTGTTCGTTAGATAAATAGACAATAAAAAATAAGTATTAGTGTTGTGTCATGAAACTCAGTGGTCACTTTGTAAGAAAATCCTGAATAATAGCCATGAGCTCTTTGGGAGAGTGCTGACTTTTGACGATGTACATCGCAGCACCCATGTCGAGCGCGCGAAGCTGGTCTTCTTTGCTCGCGAGGTTGGTGAGCATGATGATGGGAATTGTGCGGATTTCTTCCTGCTCTTTTGCATACTTGAGCACATCATAGCCCGAGAGTTTTGGCATCATCACATCAAGGAGAATGAGGGAGGGAAGCTCAGTAAGTGTAGAAAGTGCAATAATAGCGTCCTCGCCATTGTTTATAACACGCAAGTTGTATTGGTGTAGCTTAAACATACGCTCATACAAACGCACAATAAGCGGGTCATCCTCGACGAGAAATATGAGCTGTGGATTGGTGTTCATTGTAAAGAAGGGGTCAGTCTAGGCTTCTTGTCGATGAGCTCAGATACCACGCGAACAACCTCATTGGTGCTCGTATCCATTTTGATCAAGAAGTTGTCTGCACCGATGGCGCGAAATTTCACACCCCAGTCAGCGTGGAGTGTGTTGGTGAGCACGACAACGGGAATATTCGCCAAGCGTGGATCTGCCTTTATTTCAATGAGGACGTCCTGCCCACTCATTGAGGGAAGCATCGCGTCGAGAACAATAGCGTCGGGGAGTCGTTCCATTGTGGCGAGCACAGTGAGTGCACCCTTGCCATCCGCACAGATGACTACTTCGTAGTGATTGAGATGGAAGACGCGCTCATACATCCGACTTAAGTGGGCATCGTCTTCAATGAAAAAAACTTTATGCTGTACAGGAGGTGCGTTCATTTGTACAACATAGTATATAATCGAAAATATGGTTACACAATGTGGCTGTACACACTTTTCATCATGCAACTATGGGTTATACTAGTGAGGGGGCCGTACTAACCACCTCAACACGCACCATGCAACTCGACGAAACACACATTGCGCAACTATTGCTCGAGGGAGATTATCTGCAGGAAGCAGACGTCGCGCGTGCACAAAAATACGCAAATCAACATGAGTCCTCTTTTGTGGACGCACTCCTTGCGTTGGGGCTCATCAACAAGGCACTCTTAGGGCAAGCGATTGCAGAGGATGCTGGCGTGCCATACACACCACTCTCGAGCGAGGCACCCGACATTGCTCTTGTCACAAGAATCCCCGAAGCACTAGCCCGTGCGCACGGCATCATCGCATATTCCTCTGATGCGACGGGGGGTGTACACATCGCCACGGCAACCCCGGGAAATGCGACAATGCGTAGCGCCACCCTCCCCTGCTTTCCTGAACTTTCCCCTGAAAAGATATTCTTTTCGTTTGCTTTTCCAGAAGATATCGAAAAATTTTTCCTCTACTATCGCAAACCACTCTCGACACGCTTCGCGGAAATTATCGCCGCAAATAATAAGATCGCCCCAGAGATTACCGAAGAGATACTGCGCGACGCACTAGACTACGCTGCTTCCGACATTCATTTTGAGCCACAGGAAAAGGGGGTTATCATCCGCTTTCGCGTCGATGGTGTGCTGTATCAAGCAGGCAAAATATCACGTGAGTACTACCAAAACATCCTCAACCGCATCAAGGTCCTCGCGCAACTTCGAGTCGACGAGCACAATACAAGCCAAGATGGGGCAATACGGCACCAGGTAGACAAACAGCGCGTTGACATCCGCGTCTCGATAGTCCCCACCGTCGAGGGCGAGAAGGTCGTGATGCGCATCCTCTCGCGTCACGTAAACACATCCTCCTTTCTCGAATTGGGGCTCTCGCCAGAGCATCAGAAACTCCTCGCCGAGGCGTCGAAGCGACCATCGGGGATGGTTATACTCTCAGGTCCCACGGGCTCAGGGAAGACGACGACACTCTACACGATAGTAAACACACTCAATACCCCAGAGGTAAACATCACCACCATCGAGGACCCCGTAGAGTACAAGATGCACGGAGTAAACCAGATTCAAGTTAATGCCCAAACAAACATCACTTTTGCAAATGGCTTACGCTCTATCGTGCGCCAAGACCCAAACGTAATCCTTGTTGGAGAAATTCGTGACACAGAAACTGCCGAAATATCGACCAACGCGGCGCTTACTGGCCACCTCGTTCTTTCGAGCTTTCACGCCATCGATACCGCAAGCACCATTACACGGCTACTGCACATGGGAGTAGATGCGACCGTACTCGCCTCGACCGTCGAGCTCATCATCACCCAACGCCTCGTACGCAAAATCTGCGAAATGTGTCGCACCAGCACAAGTCTCTCGCGCGAAGAACTCTTACGTCAATATCCTTCTGTGGCGACATACTTTACCGCTCCCACGGTGACACTCTTTCATGGGGCGGGGTGCAACTCATGCAGTGGTTTTGGATACAGCGGGCGCACGGGAATATTCGAGTTCATGCCAATGACACCACCGCTACGTGAGGCAATAATGCAACACCCCACACTCTCAGAAATTCGCCGCATTGCGCGCGAAGCGGGAATGAACTCGATATTTGCCGATGGGGTCGAGAAGGTAACGAGTGGTGTCACCACCATCGCTGAGCTCTTGCGCGTCGCCACCCCACGAGAAGACTAAAATACTCATGAAAAAAACAGAGTCAAACCACAAATCTGCTACGCGACGATTTGGCATCACTGCACGCATCGGCTTTCAGGACGAGCGTGACTACTTCCTCGACAATTTTGCCATGTTACTTCAATCTGGCGCGGACCCGCTCGGGGCACTATTCGCAATCCGCCAAGAACTCGAAAACAAGAAAATGCACACCCTCATCACTGAGATGGAGGAGGATATCAACATGGGAATGAACATCACGGATGCATTTGAAAAATCTACGCTCTTTTCTGCTCGTGAAATCGCACTACTGCGTATCGGTGAGGAGACAGGCAAAATACCTGAGAGCCTTGACCTCTTGGCAAAGCAGGAAGAAAAAGACAGGCAACTTTCTTCCAAGATACGCTCCGCATCGATGTATCCCGTCTTTGTTCTCTCTATCGCCTTCATCATCGGCATCAGCATCTCTTGGTTTATCTTGCCAAAACTTGCACAAGTCTTTGATCAACTACACCTTGCACTCCCACTCCCCACGCGCATATTGATTGCGGTTGGTAAGTTTTTGCAACAGTGGGGAGTTGTGGCTGTGCCATCCTTTATGGCAATAATCGCCGGACTATCGTACATAGTATTTTTTTACCACCGCACAAAATTCATCGGTCAGAAAATACTACTCCGCACCCCAGGAGTAGGTCGGCTCATCATGGAAGCTGAAGTTGCGCGTTTTGGAAGCCTCTTTGGCACACTGCTCGAAGCTGGAGTACCCATCGTCGTAGCATTTGAGTCACTCATTGATGCGACGGGGCTATTTGCATATAAGAAACTTTATACACACCTACGTGAACGCACCATCGATGGGCATGCATTACGTGAAGGATTTGCTTCGTATCCAAATAGCAAAAAACTTATTCCCACCGCAGTAATGCACATGGTGTGTGCAGGAGCGGACTCAGGCAGGCTTGCGCGCACGCTCATCAGCGTTGGAGAACGCTATGAGGCAAAGGCGGAACAGACAACAAAAAATCTCAGCACTCTTCTTGAGCCCGCGCTCATCATTCTCGTGTGGCTCGGGGTGGTAACCATGGCATTTGCCATTATCACTCCAATCTATAGTCTAATTGGCGGGATACACACATAAAGCACATGACAAAGAAACGTACACTGTTTGGAGGCGAAGGTGGTGGATTTACTCTCTTGGAAATATTGCTCGGAGTGGCATTTGTCTCGCTAGTGGCGGTACTCCCACTCGCCTTCACGAGACTCTCTCTTTCTGAGCACGACCTCCGACTCACTGAAGCTCTGGTTGTGAGTGGGCTACAGAGAGCACAATTTTTTTCTATCGCACAACTGCACGGTGGTGCGTGGGGGGCAAAAATAGAGGAAGACCGAATGACGCTATTTCAGGGAGACTCATTCGACGGGCGCGTGGTTGGCCACGATGAAGTCATCTCGTTCCCCAATACAATCGCCATCGCAGGCATCGATGAGGTAGCTTACGCAAGATTCTCTGGGGAGCCAAATGGTGTGGGTGAGATTACGCTTGGTGCAGGAGAGTCTGCACGCACGATTATCATCACTCCGCATGGATTTCTCGAATATTAATATGCGCGACAAAACAAAAATTTCTCGTGGCTCCATGCTTCTTGAGTCAATACTTGCAATGGCACTCCTTGCGCTTTTTTTCACAATATTTTTGGGGAGCGTGACGTACCTCAACGAGAGTACTTTGCGCGCAAAAACCCACACCCAAGCACTCTTCCTTGCGCAAGAAGGGCAAGAAGGCGTGCGTGCAATACGCAATACTGACCACCTCCGAATCGTCGAGGGTGTGCACGGACTATCATCAATAAACAATCGCTTTGAACTCGATGGTTCGAGTGATGACGAAGGCGGATGCACGCGCACGGTGAGCATTGGTGTAGAAAACGATGGCGGTAACATCATTGAGGTCTCTGTCTCGTGTGGAGAAGGTGGGAGGGAGACAACAGTTGCACTCGAAACATATCTCTCCAGAGGAGACACACAATGACTGACATGAAACGATATTTTTTATTACCACAAAGAGGTTTCACGCTGATAGAGATGGTGCTCACGCTCGCCATCGCTGCGGTGCTTGTCCAAGCGACGGTGGTGTGCTTTGGGATAATGCTCGACACAGAGACAAACCTAACAAACGAACGCATCGTGCGAAGCGAGGCCACCATTGCACTCGACTTCATCACAAAAAATATTCGCAATGCTGATGCTATCCTTGCGCCCCTGCCTGCCTCCACTGCGCAATCACTCGTACTAACTTCCCCCCTTGGGACAACAACCATCATTGCCTTTCATGATGAGCGACTCTGGCTCATGCTCTCTGGCGAGGAAGAAATACCCATGACGAGCGAGCATGTTGTCGTAACGGATTTTCTTGTGCAAAACTTAACCGAAGGAGCAGTGCCGGGCACACTCGCGGTTACCCTCTCCCTTGCGAGTGTACAAGCAGAGCAAACAGCCCACACGCGCATCGCCACTATTACTCTTCGCACGGGGGCAACCATGCGCTCAGAAATTGCACCATGAACATGCACCGACACACATCACAAGGGTTTGCCAACCTGATGGGGATACTCATCATCACGGTCATTGGCATGAGTCTCGCACTCACACTGCTGTCCGTCGACACGTGGAGCGCAAACGAGCTCATCGCAAGAGAATCGTTCGCACAAGCACGCGCAAATGCCAATACATGTACCGAAGGTGCGCTATTTGCACTCTATGGGAACGATGAATACAGTGGGGAGGTGGAGAACACTTTTACTCGGGGTGAATGCCATTCCACAACCACGAACACAATTGGCGGCGCTGGGGAGCGAGAGGTATTGGTACGCTCCCAGGGAAGAGTCCAGGGTACAATGTTAGAGGAGGAGACGACGCTCACCATCACCCATCCCTTGCCCGAGTTGACTCCAGTATTCTCACGTATGGTCACTAGAGAAGTCGAATAATCTACAATAAACTAGCAGAAATACGCAAAGACAAGATATACTTGTGAATATGAGGTTACAAAAAAGAAATGCGGGATTTACTTTGCTTGAAATATTGCTTGTCGTCGCAGCCATTGCCATATTGGCCGGAATTGTCATTTTTGCCATTAACCCAGGCAAGCAATTGGCAGAGCTTCGGAATGGCAAGCGACGTGCGGATGTAAGCTTGCTTGTAAATGCAGTATATCAGTACGCGCTCGACAATGGAGGGACGCTACCGGCAGACGTTCTCGCAAAGCCAGACAGCAACTGCCCCAGCTATGGGGATATGGAAATCTGCAAGACGGACGAACCCGACCAAACGGGATGCAGTGTCGACCTCATTGAGCTCACCGACAATCAAAAATACCTTGTTGCCGTGCCGGTTGATCCATCGGGTGGAGTTGGCGGTTTCGGAGGGGTTGGATACTTCATCCACCAAAATCAAAACGGGCGCGTGGTTGCATGTGCACCAAATGCAGAATTGGGTGTAGAGATACAAATTATCCGCTAGGGTTCCATAAATGGCGAGAAGTGCTCGCGGTATTTCGAAGTCTTACCTAGTGACAGAAATGGAGGCACCAAGTTCTGCCTGAGGAGCGCAGGCGGTGATGCGATTGTTTGAGTTTACCCAAACATAATAGCCTGAATAATTGTCATCCAATATTCCGCCCATTGGATCTATTGGTATTGCAACAAGGTATTTTTGGGTTGCTGTGAGTACTGAGAGTGTCTCTCCGCACGCAGATGCAACACAAATTTCTGCGTCAGTTTGAGCCACGCAATCAGTGACGTCTCTTTGGGGGATCAGTGACGAAAGGGATACGCCATTATTGTCTATAACATACTGATACAGCGCATTCACGACAAGATTCACATCTGCCTGGCGCTTGCCGTTGCGCAACTCTGCAAGCTGCTTTCCTGGGTTAATGGCAAAGATGACAATCCCTGCAAGGATGGCAATTGCTGCGACAACAAGGAGTATCTCGAGTAGAGTAAACCCGCGCTCGGAGTTCTGATATTTTTTAAGAAAAATTGTGCGCATATTTGATTCCACAAGTATAACACTAATTATCTTTTTGTATGTCACTATCCACAGTGTCAGCTGGTGGCCTCGTGGCGAGTATTGGACCCACCTCGACTATCTGCCTCGTGCTTGGGCGCCAGAGGATTCCTTTCTTCGCTTCCATATACATAAGGACGATATCGTCGACCTGTGCTTTGGCAAAAAAAGCTTGGCCCTGAAGCTCATCGAGGCTCGTGATGAGCGCCATGGTGGGGACTTCGCCCTGAGGGAGGAGATATTGCTTTTGTATCTCCGCGATGACGAGCGCCATGGTGCTTGCTCCGCCATTTGGGTCTATTGGGACGGGTGCACTATTTGTGGGTACGCTTTCATTCCCACGCTTCATCGAAAAGCTCGGTGTGGTCGTAGCAAAAAGAAAAATACTTACAAAAATTGCTGCGAGGACAAAGAGGAGGAGGGCAATCTTTTGTGGGCGAATGGTAATATCTCTCGCGCGCACTTTCTTGTGAGGGGCAAGATTGACTTGAAATTTTTTCTTTGAAAATCCAAACATGTCTCTGAAAGAGGAGTATTAACGGGAAGAGCGAATGAGCCCAACAACGCGGGCGGAGTCTTTCATGTTCTCCCAAAAGAGGATGCTGTCTTTGCGTATATACATCACGTCCTCGGGGCCATGCAGCTCGCCACCGAGCTTCACAAGGCTAAGGTTGTCTTCAGCGCCCGCACCACCCTGCTGAAGGTTGCCTCCGGCACGCAGGTAATAGACATTCGTGAGCTTCACATAGCCATAATTATAATTTTCAAGCCTCCCAAAGTAGGTTTGGTTGTTGGTGAGGAATACCGCCTGCCATTCTGCGTTCGCCGTATTCGGGAAGTTCCCCATGGGAAGAATCCCGAATAGTCCAAAGAATATCCAGAGTACGGGGATAGAGAGTGCGATTAATATTTTTTGTGAGAGAGAGATATGCATACGTTGATACTATTCGGGATTGCGCTGTAGGTTGATTTCGGAAAGTCCGGTGATAGGCTCCCACGGGGTGTCTTCGCCCATGCCTGCGACAAGCAGATAGTAGGTGCCGTCGGCAAGTGTCGGCGGGAGGTTTACGATGTCGTAGGAATACGCACCATTCTCGCAGGGAAATGCGCGATTGACGATATAAGAGCGCTTGTTGGCATCGTAGTCGATTTCATTTTTGTACACCAGAATGACGTAATATTTGTCCGCGCAGCTACCACTGATATTCATCACACCCTTGGCGTTGTCGACGCTAATGGTGGGTGGGGTGTCGAGTATTTCATTCTGCGTGAATGGCCCACTCACGACACCGCGAGCGAGGACTTCGCTAGGGCGGCGCACTTTGCGGGCGGCGGAGATGCGCTTTCCACTATTCACTGAGAACGAGTACTTCGGATTCGGCAGGAGCTCCTCACGACTGAAGACGACGGATGGGGTGGCATCCTGATTCACTACTACCTCCTCTATGGCTTCAGCCTCCTGTGGGGGCACTTCGGCGGGGGCCTCTGCTTCTTCTTCCACTTGTATGACGGGTATTTCTTCCGTCGTGATGGCGGTCTCCTCTGGGTCCTCTGGGGCTGTCTCATCTGTCGTCGATGCATTACCCGTGTCACCCTCTTCTTCGGGGGGAAGTATCTCTTCGGTCGTCGTGGAAACAGTTATCACGTCGTCTTCGCTGGTGTCATTCAGGTCGACAGTCTCTTGGTCGCTAAAAGTCTCCTGCAGCTGGGGTGTGGAAGATGCACCCTGAAGATCGGCACTTTCTGGCCCCTCTTCGGTGTCAGGAACGGGTGTTTCATCAAGTGGTACGGTGTTTTCTATAATTTCCTCAATCGGTGCAGTTGCGTTCTCCGTCGTGGTTTGCGCAAAGACCACTCCCCCACTCAAAAGGAGCTCACCCACAACGAGGATGCCTACGAGTATTTTTGCATATTTATTACCCATAGAAAACATATGACAATTTTACCATGACGTCCTATTCTGGGCTAGTTTTGAGGGAGGCGGTGGGTAACTATCACTTTTTCTTATAGATATCCTTGCGTAGCCCGATGGTGTGCAGTACGACGGTATCTCCGTTGATATCATAACGCATACGGTACACACCCATTCTGATGCGCCACTCCCCATTGCCGTCCACCATACCCACAAGTTTCTTTGTGGAGCGCAAGGTCTTTGGGTCTCTTTCGAGTTGCGCCAATGCTGATGCAAAAAACTCGCGCATGCCGCCATCTCGCACGAGAAGCTTTTTGTATTTTTTCTCAAACATCGCAGATGCAATAATGTGGTACTTTCCCTCGCTCATAGTTTATAAGTCGAGAAGGTCTCGCGCGGGTCGTGCGCGCTTTTGTGATACATCGCACTTTGACAAAGCTATTTCCTTTGCGGTGTCTACATTGCGTGCGTCGAGATAGTCTTCGAATTCGTCGATGTCCATTATTCCCACAGCGGGAAGACCATCTTTTTCAAGGATAACGTAGCCCTTTTCGAGCCGCACTTTCTGCACCAATGCGCCGAGGTTGGTGCGCGCTTTGGTAATTGCTATTGTGGTGGTCATATATAGTGTTTAGTATTACTCAATACTCATCAATACTGGTCAGTATACAGCGCAATGTAGCCACGTGCAAGGACGTGTTCGGTCTTACCTGAGGAGGGGGTAGAATGGGTATATTAATGGTCAAAAAGGCGATTTGTTTTCCAATTTGCTTTCCCAAAATCATACCCTCAATTTTACAATGAAGGACTCCCCTTTTGCCACTACATACGCCGAGCCGCATCCTTATACACAACACTTCGGTGGAGTATTGCGACTATTCGCACTATAGTGCTATCAATGCGAAATACGACGCGGTAGTCCCCAACACGAAGCTTCCGATACCCACGGAGTGACTGGCGCAGTGGCTTACCAAACATCTCTGGAGCAGTGGCGAGCTTCTCTTCTATTGCGATACGAATATGCCCCTTCCACACTGCGGTGAGCGTGGGTATGTCTTTGTGCGCAACATCGGGGTGATATTGTATGGTGAACGCTACTGCCATGCGGTTTTGTGCGAAATATATCTTAGAGGAGATGCATCGCGGAGAGAAGCGATGCCGTCGAGCACCATGTCCTCCTCCATCTCAAGTGCCATGCGCAAAAGCTCACCCGCCTTTGTAGTGTGTGGCACTTGGTCGCGCTTTGCGACAGCAAAGAGTGCACGCTCGACATCACTGGAGATACTTATATTCACACGTGTTTTTGTTGTGGGCATAATACATTTAGTGTACCAGAAGTGTACCACCCGTCAAGGACAATCCGCCTATTTGTAGATGTCTTTCCTGTGCCCGACCATGAGTATGCGCGCCTCGTCTTTTGTGACGTCGAAAATGACTCAATGCTATGCGAGAAGGAGCTTTTTTGCTTGAGACGCCGTGAAAAACTTTTTTGATGATTTGGATGTAGCGAGATTTTTCTCAAAACTTTTGAGTTAAAGAAAAATAATAGTTGCTGAAATCATGCTATTGTG
>JAYTEB010000177.1:0-1270 GCA_043735605.1 Candidatus Lloydbacteria bacterium
CAGGGTCAAGGACGAGGAGCTTTTCAAAGAGTGCGCTCACGGTGAATGCGGCAAGAGCGTCGCGGAGCTCTTTGTTTGGCGGCACGTCGGGTAGCTGTATGCCGTCGACAAGTGCTTGGATGTAAAACCCCGTTCCTCCACAAACGATGGGGAGTTTTTTGCGCTCGAGAATTTCACTAATTGCAATGCTCGCTTGCGCACAGTAGTCGCTCACGGTAAATATTGTCTCGGGTGGAGCAACAGAAAGTAGGTGGTGGGGGATGCCTCGCATTTCTTCCGTTGTGATTTTCCCAGTCCCGATATCGAGACCTTCGTACACTTGGCGTGAGTCCGCGGACACCACCTCCCCATTACACTTTTGTGCCAAAAGCACAGCGAGGTCACTTTTTCCCGAGGCGGTGGGGCCTACGACGACGAGGATCTTTGGTTTTTGCTCCGGCATACTTAAAATGTTACCATACAGGGTAAATTATTAAACTCAAATTAACTTTATGGACACACAAACACAAACAACGCTTACCATAGGCTCAACACTCCCTGAAATGACCCTACCTGCGTATCACCCGCTCAAAGACGCTGAGGTGAGTATCAAGACTGGGGATTATAGGGGGAAGTGGAAGATATTTTTCTTTTACCCCGCAGACTTCACTTTCGTGTGCCCTACGGAGCTCGAGGAGATGGCTGAAAATTATGAAGCATTTCAAGCAGAGGGCGCAGAGGTATTTTCTGTTTCAACCGACACCGTCTTTGTGCACAAAGCATGGCACGACAACTCAGAAGCTATTAAGAAAATAAAATACCCGATGATTGCAGACCCCGCGGGCACTCTCTCCAAACTTTTCGGCGTATACATTGCCACGGGAGGGGACGCTGGGCTCGCGCTCCGGGGCACATTTATTGTCGACCCAGAGGGAGTGCTCCGCACCATTGAGATTCACGACAACTCTATTGGCCGCAGTGCAAAAGAGACACTCCGCAAGCTAAAGGCGGCAAAGTTCATCGCCGAGCATGGCGGCAACGTCTGCCCCGCAAGCTGGGAACCTGGGGGGGCGACACTCAAGCCTGGCATGGACTTGGTAGGGAAGATTTAGTTCCGTATTTCTCTATCGTAGTAAAAAAACCACCCGAGGGTCTCCTTTGGTGGTTTTTGTGCGGTCGCAGAACTTATTCTTAGAGAACAATATGGGCGTAGGTAACGTAGCCCTGCTTCCCCGCCCTCGAGACTTTTTCAGTGACCACGTCGATGCTCGCATCATGAGCGACGAGCCCA
>JAYTEB010000178.1:0-1263 GCA_043735605.1 Candidatus Lloydbacteria bacterium
GCCGTAGACAGGTACTTTTTTGCCCGCGAGGAGGTTGGTGATGAAGCGGGGGATAAGCTTTTCGATATGTTGGTTTGGTCCGTAGTTGTTTGATGCACGTGTGGTGACCGTGTCGAGCCCGAAAGTGCGATGGTATGAGCGGACAAGGAGGTCTGATGAGGCCTTCGACGCACTATAGGGGCTGTTGGGAAGAATGCTGCCCTCCTCTGTGCTTGGGTCAGCATTTTCTGAAAGAGAGCCGTAAACTTCGTCGGTGGAGATGTGGTGAAAACGCACTAGCTTGTGTATGCGTGCCAGCTCAAGCAGGTTTTGCGTGCCGAGGACGTTTGTCTCTACAAATATACTGGGGCCTGTGATGGAGTTGTCGACGTGGCTCTCCGCGGCGAAGTGGATGATGTGGGTGGGGGAGTATTCCCGAAACACCGCCTCAAGCGCGTCTTTGTCGCGAATGTCCCCGTGCACAAAAACATAGTTCGAAGCATCGCTTACGGTGATATTTTGCTGATTGGCAGCATAGGTGAGCGCGTCGAAATTAATGAAATGGTACTCGGGGTAGGTACCAACTGCGTAGTTGAGGTAATTGCTCCCGATAAATCCTGAGCCCCCTGTAACGAGAATAGTTTTATTGTAACTCATGAGACTTTTTGTGCGCGAAGATGTTTTTCTTTCATGTAGTTGGAAGCAGTGAGCAGGCTGTCGAATGTGCCGATGTCGAACCACGCTCCCGCAACCTCACCCGCATCAAGTGACCCATCCTCAATATAGCGGTTGTTGACCCAGGTGATCTCGTATTCCCCACGATCACTCTTGGGCTGCCCCTCCATTTTCGCAAAGACGGTGTTGTCATATATGTAGACTCCGACAACGGCGAGATTTGTCTTCGGTTCTTTTGGTTTCTCGATAATCTCAATGACGCGATTTTGCGCGTCGAGGGTCGCGACGCCAAAACGCTCAGGGTCGTGCACCTCTTTGAGGAATATTTTTGCCCCCGAAATAAAGCTTTTCACTTGGTCCCCGATGTCGTCTTCGATGATGTTGTCGCCCAAATGGAGGGTGACCGAGTCGTTTCCGACAAAGTCACGCGCGATACACAAGCCCTGCGCGATACCTCCCGGCTCGTTTTGGATACCGTAGACTATTTGGATCTGATGGTCGCCATTTTTTGATTTGAAATCCTGCCCGGACCCGAGCACGCTCACAAAATCGTCGAGATATTGTGGGGAGAGTACGATCATGATGCGGTCGATACCAGCATTTACGAGC
>JAYTEB010000179.1:0-1245 GCA_043735605.1 Candidatus Lloydbacteria bacterium
GCAGGATAAATGAGCGCATTGCGCGTCTTTGAAATGAGCGCAAAAGAGCGGTCGAGGTAGTCTGCGAGGTAGCCGAAGGTGTTGGAGAGGTTGCCCGACTCTTCGCCTGAGCGCACCATGTTGACATAAAAGTCAGAAAAAACCAAAGGGTGCTTGCCTAAGGCACCCGACAAGGACATTCCCCCTTGAATATCCACTGCAACTTCATTCAAGTATGAGCGAATTATTTCGTTTTCTGCCTCGAGGGAGAGTAGCTGGAAGACGCGCAGAGCGGATACTTGTGCATGAAACAGTGTCGAGATCTGACGTGAGAGTATCACTATGTCGCGGTAGGGTACTTTCTGAGAGATACTTGCAGACAATATTTTCTTCCATGGTGACATCGAGTCCGTTGCGACAATAGATACGATGACCAAGTCGCGGCGCTGCAGCGACATGATGGCAATGTCGAGTGTCGCAGCATCAATACTGCCGTTTTTTTCCCCTCCATCAATATTATCAATTGCTTTGTATCGGTAGAGCATTTTGTGTATTAAATCATTCTTTCAAGGGCGCGTGGGTTGGATGAATGCAGGTAGGCGTTTTCTGCGCTAATCTCTCCTGCGCGCACCAAGTCTGCCAGAGAGCGGTTCATGTCAATCATGCCAAGCTCGGAACCTGTCTCTATGACCATTGGGATTTCGTGTATGCGGCGCTCGCGAATGAGGTTTGCGACGGCACTGTTGTTGATGAGGAGCTCATATGCAGGAACAAGACCCCCCGAGACGCGTGGGATAAGCCGCTGAGAAAATATTCCCGCGAGGGATCCGGAAAGCTGCAGGCGAATCTGGTCTTGCTGCGAAGGAGGGAATGAGTCGATAATGCGGTCGATTGTCTGGGATGCGTTATTGGTGTGCAGTGTCGAATACACCATATGCCCCGTCTCAGCAGCAGTGACGGCAGTCGCAATGGTGTCGAGCCCACGCATTTCCCCAATGAGAATGATGTCCACGTCCTCACGAAAACACGCCCGCAGTGCACTAGTGAAGTCTTTTGTGTCAAAGCGTACTTCGCGCTGACTGATGATACTGCGGTCTGGAGTGAAGATGTATTCGATGGGGTCTTCAATGCTGATGATGTTTTCCGCGCGGTCATGGTTGATCATCTCGATCATCGATGCGAGGGTTGTGGACTTTCCTTGGCCGACGGGACCAACAACGAGGAAAAATCCTTGCTTGCGGCGCGTAAAAATCTCAAGTATGGGTG
>JAYTEB010000180.1:0-7651 GCA_043735605.1 Candidatus Lloydbacteria bacterium
CTTGGAAATCCAGGCGAGATAACAATGACCGACCTCGCAGAGAAAGTTATTGCATGCACTGGCTCCACTTCAAAGCTCGTATACGTGGATGGTGCGACCGACGACCCCAAGCGTCGCTGCCCCGATATTACGCTTGCAAAGAGGCTTCTCGACTGGGAGCCAAGTGTTTCACTTGATGAGGGGCTTGCAAAAACAATCACCTATTTTCGCACGGTTGAACCAGCCGAGAAAAAAGTGCTTGTCTTTGCTACGACGTACTATCCCGATATGGGGCCAGCGGAGGAGGCACTTTTCGAGCTTTCCAAGCAAATGCCTGATACGGAGTTTCATATCGTGACGACAAAATTTAAAAAGGGGAGGCCCGTACTTGAGGAGATCGGGACCGACCTCGTGCACCGCGTCGGTGTAGGGCATGCAATCGACAAATATCTCCTACCTCTCTTTGGTATGTATAAGGCGCATCAGTTAAACAAAAAACATAACTACCGTTTTGTTTGGTCCGTGATGGGCTCCTATTCAGGAATCGCTGCGCTCCTTTTTCGTCTCGCACACAAGGAGAGCAACCTCCTCATCACCCTCGACGACAAAGAGGTCGCTAAAAACGGAAAAGCAAAAGGGGTGAAGGCGTGGCTTTTGCACCCCATCTACAAACTCGTATTAGGGAAAGCGGGCACTGTCTATGTCTCCAACATCGCACTACAGCAGGGCTCCATACTCCTGAAAGATCTCCCGAGCGTCACTGGCGCAGGGGATACCAAAAGTTTCATAAACCAAGTGCGCTTCTCCTATGCCGACCTCGCCAACAAACAAGAAAAGAAACTCCACCGCCCCAAATAATCCGCTCGGTATTACTTTTTGAGGGTCCGCATAAAATTCTGCTGAATTTTTGCTCAGGACTCCGCTCCGTCGAGCTGCGTAGCCCCTCAAAAAAGTAATACCTCGCTCCCAACTGCCCATGCTTAGCCCTCGGTAAGTTTTCTGAAAAGGCGAAATCCCTCGCTTCCCGAGCCCAATGTCTCTCTACCGGCAAATGTGGCGTTGGGCCAAGAAACCGTTACGAGGTGGTTGACAGTTTGTTGCGACATGGTACATTTTGGTGAGATTTTCTGGAGTTCCTCTCATGAAAAATGTGCGTGATCTCATCAACTTTTTCGCCGTACGCTCCCCCCCCTGCAGCAGGCACCGTCTGCATTCGGCCGCCCCCTCGCAGTGTGGCGTGGTTTAATCTACTTTATTTTCCACGAGATGAGGCTTTGGAAGGCGTGGCTCTGCGCGATAGGTTCTTTTGGCCTGTTCAGCCTTCCCTTTTTGGTGACGTACTTTTGTTGCAAGGATTTTGCCATTTTCCAAAGCGCGTCATCGGTGCTTGTCCCGGTCTTCATAGTTCTAGGGCTTATGGTGTACCTCTCTATCGCCATAGCCGTCACCGCCTCCGTGTGGCGTCTCTTGGACTGGCTTTTCAACAGCCCACGCGTGCTTGGCAGCCTCTCTGTGCTCTTCATTGGGGGGGTTTCTTCACGATCTTTGCATATCCCGAAGCCTGGGGTGGCTGGTCAGAAAAATTCTGGGCTGATTGGTTCAATCGTTATTTTGTATATCTGTTTGCAGGTCTCATCGCACTTAGTATTGTCATTATGATCCTTGCCCCTCTCGTGTCCCTTGTTTCCCGTTACTACCGCCGCAAGAAAAGTGCACTGAAGGGTGGGAAGGAGTAGTACCACTGTCGCCACCACGGGCGGCAGTTTTTCTTTTTTGTAAGTAGTGTTCAGGCACTTATGGAGTCATGGGGGGCGCAATCACACGGTGCATGTATACTGAGTCGTATATTTATGAATAAATACGCACGCACGCCACAGGAGATTATCGACTTGCATGGGCTTACAACGCGTGAGGCTGCGGTGTGCCTGCAGAAGATTTTTCACACAGAGGGGCTTGCGCATGTGCGCATCATTGTGGGGAAGGGGGGCCACAGTAAGGCGGGACCAGTCTTGCGAGACTACGTAAAGCGTGAGCTCGCATCGCGCAACATTCGCTTCAGCCAATCAAAAATTCGTGACGGAGGTGAGGGCGCGCTCGAGGTGTTCCTCTAGGGTGTGTGCCTTTGCGTGTGTGCCATGGAGGAACAAAAAATAGGTAGGATGGGCATTGTTGACCTCATCCTTCGCTCATGCTCGCCTCATGTGGGGTTGTGGTATACTGAAATTAATTCATTTTAAATATTTATGGAAAAAAACACGTCATCTGCATTTGTCGTCGATAGGCTAAAGGTGGGCATTCCTCAATCTGAAGTAAAGCAAAACCTTATTGCGGTGGGGTGGACTGAAGATGCGGCAGATTCTGCCATTATGGAAGGGTTGCTTACACTTGGTGCGCCAGCCCCAGAAAGTGGCACGCGCACACTTGCCCGCAAGTCCGCATCGACGCTCGACGTGGTACTCAACTTTTTCTCGTTCATTCTGCTTGGTGTCGCCGCCATGGCACTCGGCATTCTCTACTATCAGATCATCAACCGCTGGTTCCCCGACGCGCTCGCTGCAAGAAGTGGCATGGGGTCTTTTTCTGCGGGGGCTATTCAGTACGCTATCGCGGCGCTTGTCGTTGCCTTCCCCGCGTACTACTTCGTCGTAAAGATGTGGTTCCAGCGTTTCCGTGAGGGCGGCGAGCGTACAGAGTCGAAGCTGACAAAGTGGCTCACCTACCTTGTGCTTCTTGTGGCCTCGGTCACCATTATCGGTGACCTCATCACGGCAATTTTCTACTTCCTTCAAGGCGAACTTTCCGCGCGATTTTTCCTGAAAGCACTCACGATTGCGGTCATTGCGGGCAGCATCCTTGGGTTTTATGTTCTTGAGCGTCGCCTCGTGCAATACAGGCAGGATGTGCCCCGTCGCGTGTTTCAGAATTTTGGTTTCGCAATAAGTGCCGTGGTGGGGATCGGTATCGTGCTCGGATTTTTGGCGAGTGGCTCTCCGCAAACTGAACGTATGCGTGCGCTCGACCGCGATCGTGCAAGTGACCTGAGTCAGCTCGCAATGTGTATCAACAATTTCGCCTCTGAGCGCAAGCGTCTCCCCGCCGACATTGCGGAGCTCGAGACTTCTTCGAACTACCAGTACTGTGCATCCCAAGTTAATGACCGTGAAACGGGAAAACCATACATATACCGCATTGTTTCTGATGGTGTGCAAAATGGTTCCGTGCGAGAAGCACAATACGAGTTGTGTGCGACGTTCGCACAGGTAAGCACGAAGAATGACATGGCCATAAATAGTGGAAATTACCCGTATGAGTCCGACAACAAGTGGGGGCTACATGATGCCGGAGAATCCTGCGACTCAGAGACTGCGGTGATGGAGCGAGATGTGCTTATGGCTCCAATCAAAATATAAGTACACGATAATACGTAAAAACATTCTGCCTTATTTCGTATACATTCTCTCTTGTGTTGATGGGACGCTGTATACGGGTATTGCCACGGATGTTGTCCGGAGATTTGTAGAGCATAAAGAGGGGAAGGGGGCAAAATATACTCGCGCACACAAACCCTCGAAGGTCGTCTATCAGGAGAAGGTGGGTACACGAAGTGAAGCACAAAAACGCGAAGCAGAAATAAAAAAACTTTCACGTATAAAAAAACTCGCGATGATTCGCGAGTGTGCCAGTCAGGCTTTTTGGGTGCGAAGTTTATGCGCAAGCCCGCTCCTCGACCAGACGTGATAGAAGTGAAAGAACACCCCAAAGGAAAGCCAGAGTATGGCCGTGCGCATGTCGGTTCCATTCGGTCCGAACGGATTGATGATGCGCCCTCGTGGGCCACCTGCACGCCATGCTTGGTATTCCCAGAATCTGTAGTTCGCCTGTGCCCACCCAAAGATGACGAGGGGTGATGCAAGCCATCCAGGAATCCATCCGAAGATTCCGAATGCAAGCGCGGTTGCCATCACGCCGTAGAGGAATGCGAGGTTGATCATCACCCACAGTATCTTGATAAGCCAAGACATGAAAAATGGAATACGTTCGCGACGAGTGTAATTGGGATAGGGCATTTATGATCCTTTTTAATATTGAACAGCCGCAATCTATTCAATACTGTCTGTACTTTTTGTCAAGGATTTGTTAAGCTCACAGCCTATGGCAGGAAATGAGACAATCATCCGATTTGAAGACGTGTCATTCGAGCACGGACACAACAAGCCCATCTTACAAGAGGTGAGCTTTGCGGTGCGCACGGGTGCCAAAATCACTGTGATGGGACAAAACGGTGCAGGGAAAAGCACACTCTTTAGCCTCCTTACGGGTGAGCGTAAACCTGACGAGGGAGCAGTCCACGTGACGCACGGTGCATCTATCGCCATTGGACGACAAGTAATACCACGTGAGGAGCTCCAAATGACCGTGAAAGCATTTTTCGAAAACTGCTTTAAGACAAAAGTGTACGACATCGATCCGAAGATAGCCCGCGTGCTCGGCGTGGTGCATTTGAATGCTCCACTTGACCGTATCGTGAAGTCGTTCTCAGGGGGACAGCAAGCCCGCCTACTTTTGGCAGCCGCCCTCATACAAGACCCCGACATTTTGCTCCTCGATGAGCCGACCAACAATCTCGACAAAGCGGGCATCGCACACCTCACCGAATTTCTCATCGCCTCACAAAAGACCTGTATCGTCATTTCCCATGACGCAGAGTTTTTGAACGCCTTTACGGATGGAGTGCTCTACCTCGACGTGCACACACATGTCATTGAGCAGTATGCAGGCAATTATCACGACGTGCTCAAGGACATCACCGCGCGTATCGAGCGTGAAAACAGAAAGAACGCGCAGCTCGCAAAGTCTATTCAGGAAAATAAAGACAAGGTAAACTTTTTTGCCCAAAAAGGCTCCAAGATGCGCCTCGTTGCAAAACGCTTCCGAGATAAAATCGAGGAGATGGAAGAAGCAAAGGTGGACGTGCGCCGCGAGGACAAAGCCATCAGACCATTCGTTATTCCCGTGCAGGAGGAGATAGCGAGCGACATCCTCACGCTTTCTTCCGTTTCCGTCATCGTCGACCATAAACCAAAAAAGAAGAGTGTGAAAATAGCGTTGCGCAAAGGCAAACATTTACTCCTCGCGGGCCCAAACGGTATAGGCAAATCGACTCTCCTCGAGTCTATTGCGCATCAAACTGCCTCAGGCATGACGCTCCAGAAGGGTGTGCACGTGGGGTACTACCGCCAAGATTTTTCTACGCTCAACTTCGACCATACGGTGTACGACGAGCTCAAGGCCGTACTTCCTCGTGAGGACGAGGAGAAGATTCGTTCGACCGCCGCAAGTTTTATGATCAGCGGGGCCATGGTCTACACCAAGATAGGGAATCTCTCCGAAGGGCAAAAGGGGCTCGTGGCATTTGCGCGTCTCGTGCTCGAGCGCCCAGGACTCCTCATCCTCGACGAGCCCACCAACCACATCAACTTCCGCCACATTCCCGTTATTGCCAAGGCGCTCGACCAATATCAAGGCGCGATGATACTCGTCTCCCACGTTCCCGAATTTGTGAAACAGATAAGAATCGACGAGACACTCGACCTCGGCGTATAAGTTTTCTTGACATTTTTTTTAAAAAAGACACTCTAAAGAGAGGGTTGTGTACTTTGAAAGGGGGTCTATATGTCTGTGCGTATGTTCCTCCTCGCATTGGGGTGGAAAACAACTAATCTCTACGAGAGTGAGGCCGCGCGCGCGGTGCGCTCATACCTTGTCTGGCTGATCTTCCCGACCATGCTCACCCTACTCGTGCTTTGGTGTATAGGGTTTCTCTTGACGCTGCACGTGGTGTATGGGTTTTATTTTGCGCTGTGTGCGTTTGTGGGGTGTGCGTTTTTGGTCCATTTTTCCCCATTACAGCATTCACTGCATGAGAAGTTGGAAAAAACATTTATGCTCGATGTATACCTCACGCAAGTTGCTGCGGCAATTGCAAAAAAGTATCACATTGGAAGTGTGGTGCCCGTGTATATCGCGGCACTTGGGGGGCCGAATGCAAGCCTCATTGCCCACTTTGGAAAGCCTGCGATTGTGATCGACTATGCCCTCGCACACAGGTACGGGCGGCGTAGCCTCAGTGGTATTGTGTGCCACGAGCTCGGGCACTTAGTGCTGCCCCTGGGGAGAAACTTTTTTTATGCCATTACATTTTTGCAGTTTAGTGTCGATGAGCTGCTCTATCATGCGCATGCCCAAATCCTACGACAAAAGACTGTGCCGTCTGTGTTGGGCGCTCTGCGTACCCTCGCGTGGGAAACATGTGCCCGACTTGCTTGGTACGCTTCATCGTACCCAGGGAGTCACCGCCGCGAATATGCCTGCGACGCACTCGCGGCATTACTTCTGCGCGACGCGGTCCCACTCCTCGTTGCACTTGCGTGTATGGGGGAAGATATCGCACAAAACACATGCTCTTTATCGGCGCACCCGAAGTGGCAAAGTCGCATTGATGCACTGCGTGCCATCGATTTTGCTGCCTCTCCTTCACGCACATACTAAGGTGTGCGTTTTTTGTACATAGAGAGCAAATACATAGGGTACCCCTATGTATTTTTTTGTGCGGCGTGGGTACCGGCAACAAAGCCTGTTGTCCAGCAGAGTTGCAGAGAGTAGCCACCGCTCGGTCGGTCTATGTCGAGCATATCGCCAACGACATAAAGCCCTCTGTGTTTTCTTGACTCCATCGTGCGCATGTCGACCTCAGCCAAGTCTACACCACCTGAAGTGACAACTGCCTTGTCGTGGCCGAGGAGTCGCGTCACCGTGACGCGCATTTCTTTCAGCCACGCACAGAGCGCAGTGCGCTCGGCGCGTCTAAGGTCATTTACCTCACGTTCCCCATCGATGTTGTTTTGCATGAGTGCGACGTCGACGAGCGATGCGGGGATAAATTCCCTCAACACGTTTTTCAACTTTTTATTCAAGTGGGCTCGTAGTAGTTCCTGGAGTCTGCGGTCGAGCGTGCCACGGTCTTCTTTGGGAAAGATGTCGATGGCGAGTGTTACTACCCCCTCCTCCATTGCCTCACCGATACGGCGGCTCTGGTTGAGTATGAGTGGCCCCGAAAGCCCCGTGTGCGTGAAAAGTATTTTACCAATATTTTTTTCAACCACTTTCCCGTCGACACACAGCGTCACTCGCGCATCCGGCAGTGCCAGCCCAGAAAGGCTGTGCCCCCACGCTTCATGGGTCGCTATGGGCACTAGTGCAGAGTTCCCTTTCTGTATTGTGTGCGTGAGCGCCGAGAGTAAGCGGAATCCGTCACCCGTTGACCCTGTTTCAGGATGCGACATACCGCCCGTACTCACGATAATATTTTTCGCATGATATACCATTTTATCCTTGAGGGTGACTTCGTACAGGTCGTCGAGGTGGGTGAGTAGCGACACCTCGCTTTTTGTTTTTATCACCACGCCACCTTCTGCCATATACCGCTCGAGTGCGGCAAGCACAGAGCGCGCAGTATCGCTCTTTGGGAAGGCACGTTTTTCCGCCTCTATTTTTATTTCCATACCGTGCGTAGTGAAGAAGTCGAATGTGTCCTGTACGCTAAATTGTGCAAAAGGGGAGTGGAGAAACTTGGCGCGCGTACCATATTTTTTGAGCAGCACACCCGTGTCGA
>JAYTEB010000181.1:0-1243 GCA_043735605.1 Candidatus Lloydbacteria bacterium
CGTTGGGAAAATAGTATTCTCCCCAAACAAAACGCGCATTGTTCATTCCCGTATCTGACGAGACGAGGAACTCTCCCCCCGTAGCTTTTGTGGTAACAAAAAACACAGGTGTGAGTGGTGCACCGGTGGCACCACAGGTGGCTATGGGCCCTGGTTGCGCCGAGAAAGAAACACCGACGAGTGCTGCGGGGGGGGCGAGGGTTGTGCTTATGGTACCAGTGGTGGTTGTTGCGCTTACTTGTATCCCTGTGGGGCAAATGTTTTCTACAGAAAATGTACCATGGTTGGTACCGGTGAACCCACTCTGTGGGGTACCCTGCCACGTATAACTCCCCACTGCATAATAACGATCGAGACCGCGCCCATCGTTGGTATATACGTAGTCTGTCCCAAGTGTGCTTGTGATAGCAATAAAGCCACTATTCTCTGGAGATACTGTGAAGTGATATTTTGCGCGCGTCACTCCCTCACCACATGCAATCGCGATGCGTTCGACACTAAAGTTTGCCGAAAGCGCAGTGTTGATGTTTGTCGCAGAGAAGAGCCCACTCGTCGTCTGTGCCAAGAGCGAGGAGGATGGGAGTCCGACAGACTTACTCACCATGCCAAGTGTGAACGCAATCACAAGGAGTGCAAACACAGGGAAGAGATGCTGTGCGATGTGCACAATGAAATGAGACTTCGAGGGGGAGCGATGCATGGTATCTATTGTATCGTTCTACCGTGTAAATATCTAGAGTGCACAACCCAGAAAACTAACGAGCAATGACGCGCTCTGCAGCGGCAGCGATAGCGTCGATTCCCATCCCGTAATGCTCGACAAGCTCCGCGGGTGTCCCCGACTGCCCAAACTTGTCGTCCACGCCGACAAACTCCTGCTTGGTCGGGTGCGTGCGGGCGAGAAACTCTGCGACCGCACTCCCCATCCCGCCCCTGATCTGGTGCTCTTCGACGGAGACGATGCCGCCACATTCTTGTGCAAATGCGAGAACTGCTTCTTCGTCCAGTGGCTTAATCGATGCCAAATTGAGCACCTTCGCACCAATACCTTTTTCTTCAAGTTGCTTTGCTGCCATTATCGCACTATGCACAAGCGCACCGGTGGCAATGATACCCACCTGCGTGGCGAGCCCCTCCTTGGGAGAGAAAAAGAGTTGTGCTTTTCCGATCTCAAACGGCGTCTCGGCGGTCGTGATGATGGGTGTGGCCTCACGTGCAAGGCGAATGTACACTGGCCCCTCAT
>JAYTEB010000182.1:0-1242 GCA_043735605.1 Candidatus Lloydbacteria bacterium
TGGCACGATGATGCGTGCTGCGCGTCCTGCAACAAACGTTTGCACCATGCGCAACACTCCCACTTGTGCGAGAAATTTGGTCGATGGCAGGCGCACAAACTCATCGAGGTTTACCTTCACCCCAAAACGCTGCTGCCCCTGCTCCCACGCATAGTCCCCCACTACTTTTACAACAAACTTTTTTCCGCGAACCATTGCCACGAATAGGGCGGGAAGCCCTACTGAAACGGGGTCGAGCGCGAGAATAATATCAGCACCACTCGTCGCACGAAAGAGATGATACGCGTAAGCAATATGTCGAAGATACTTTGGGAAGTTTTTTGTGAGCGAGAAAGCAACGACATGTGCTTCTACCCCGAGCTGGGGGAGCTCCCCTTCTAGGGTTTTGGCGTATGTCGCTGGGCCTCCAATTTCTGGCGGATAGAGTGGTGTGGCGATGATTATACGCATACGTATCAGAACAATATACCGAAGCGGAAGGTTACGCGAGTATTCGGTTAAATACCTTCTCGTGCATATCTTTTGCGATGATGTCCCAATCATAGCGCTCCATCACCATGTTGTATGCATTATCGACACACCTCGTCGTGAGGGATTTGTCGTCGATGAATTGCGTGATTGCGCGGGCGGTGTCTATCGGGTCGGCGACTCTAGCGAACAACCCTGTTGGCTCTTTGTCTGTGTTGGCGATGGGATCGAAAAGGAAATCAGTGATGCCCCCCACTGCGGTAGCAACCACGGGAATGCGCGCAGCCATCGCCTCCACAAACGAGTTACCCATCCCCTCAGATCGGGAAGGGCGGATGAAGATGTCGGACACTTTCAAATATTTTGGCATTTGCTTGTGGTCTACCTGTCCTAAAAATTGCACACGCGAGGATACCCCTTCATCGCTTGCTAACTTTTTGAGCATTGCCTCGTCGGGGCCGATACCGAGTATTAAAAAGTGTACATTGTGCGGTAAGTCTTTGAGTGAACGGATGACGATGTCCACCGCATTTTTGGTCACGAGTCGCGAGGTGGTGATCACAAACACATCACCTTCTTTTTTGCCAAGCTGATTTTTTAACTGTTGCAACTCGTCTGCTGAATACTCCGCAGTAAATTTTTTCGTATCCACGGCATTGGGGACGACCTCGAGTGGGCCTGTATAGCCCATGTCCCTTGCCCAGTGTGCAAGAAATGTAGAAATTGCTTGCACAAAATCGGGCTTCGTAAATATTTTGACAAAAAGAGGCCGCA
>JAYTEB010000183.1:0-7599 GCA_043735605.1 Candidatus Lloydbacteria bacterium
CGCAGTGAGTCAAGATGCCACAGAAGTGCTTATCGACGGTGCGGGCAAGGTGGCGCGCATCACCACTGCGCCTCGCGAGACATACGCGCAGATGTTTGAGCAATAGCACTTTTAAAACCCCGAGGTCACTCGGGTTTTTTTATATAAAAAAATGAAGCAGGTCAATTTTTTTGGGAATCCATTGGTCATTTTTTCAAGAATGCGTATACTTTGTATATGAATGAGCATCTACCAAGTGAGGGGGCATATGAGTGGGCAGAGCTGAGCGTTCAGGCCACAGAGGTGGCAAGCGTGCTCCGTGAAAACCCAAACAATATTGAGCCACTATGTGCCTACATGATTTTGCGTGAAGCACAAACGCGTTCTGCGAAAGAAGCACTACTGCTGACCATCGAAATAGGAGACATTAAGGCGCTCGCCGGACTTTACGATGAAGCGGCCGACTCTTATCTTGATGCAAGAGTTGAGGCCCGCAACTTGAACGAAGAAGCCATTCATGCCGCACTTGCAATAAAACTCGATAATCTTCCACCGAGTATAGAGCGCACATAACCATGAAACATTGGAACGAACAAACAGAGGGGATTGCCCTGTCAATTTCTCAGGCATCAAAAATGAAGGGGATTCAGTGGAACCGCGTGACGTGGTACTCGTGGTGGCTTGCGATCGTCCTTTTTTGCATAGTTATTCCCGCACTCTCTTTTTATATCGGAGTTGAGTACCAAAAAACCCAAGAAGTCCTTGCGCGCGCACCTTCCTCGGTGCGCTAACACTCGTTTCACTTTTTCGGAGAGTGCGCGTAGGATGAGGGGATGGAAGCAAACGAACCCCTAGCATCAAAGCTGCGCCCGACGAGTCTCAAAGACTTTGTGGGGCAGGAGCACCTCGTGGGGGAGGGTAAGCCACTTTCTTTGGCGATTGCACAAAAGCATCTCTTTTCCTTTATTTTATGGGGTCCTCCAGGAGTGGGGAAGACGACGCTTGCGCGCATATATGCAAATGGCGTGGGTGCAAAGTTTTACGACCTTTCGGCGGTGTCAGCGGGGAAGGCAGACATAAAAGCGGCTGTCGACGAAGACGTGGGCGGAGAACCCAAAATACTTTTTTTAGACGAAATTCATCGTTTCAATAAGGCACAGCAAGACTACCTCCTTCCGTTTGTGGAAACTGGAAAGCTCACCCTCATTGGGGCGACCACGGAGAACCCAAGCTTTGAAGTCATTTCTGCACTCCTGTCTCGCTGCCGCGTCTTTACGCTCAGTGAGCACACTGATGCAGGCATGGAGCAGATACTTGCGCGTGTAAGCGAGACGTCAGGGTCTAGCCTAAATATAGATAATGATGCGCGGGAATGGCTCCTTGCAATGGCAGGGGGAGATGCAAGGCAAATGCTCTCGGTGGTGGATGCGACGCTCGCGCTATATAAAAAGGTGACGGTAGAAAATCTCAAGCAGACCATTCAGTCCAAGCACATACGCTATGACAAGGCGGGGGAAGAGCACTACAATACCGTGAGTGCATTCATTAAGTCGATGCGCGCATCGCAGCCTGACGCCGCCATCTACTACCTTGCTCGAATGGTTGCAGCTGGTGAGGATCCGCTCTTCATTGCGCGTCGTATGGTGATATTTGCCAGTGAGGATATTGGCCCCGCACAGCCCACGGCACTCGTCGTTGCCAACGCGGTGTTTAGGGCCTGTGAGACGGTCGGGTATCCGGAGTGCGCCATTAACCTCGCCCACGGTGTGCAGTATTTGGCCACCGCAAAAAAAGATCGCAGCGCATATGATGCACTTCGTGCCGCACAGTCGGACGTAGAAGCTCATGGCAATCTTCCTGTACCGCTTCATATTCGCAACGCACCGACAAAGTTGATGAAGGAAATGGAGTATGGAAAAGGTTATACAATGTATGACGAAAAGAGCTATTTGCCTGAGAAGTTGAAAAGTCAGAAGTATTTCAATGAGGGTGGGTAGCGCCTGTGGATAACTTCCTTGCACCCAAGCTTTCGTACTGCTATATTTAGGTCTTGGAGGACCTTCGGGCCCTCCTTTTATTTTTCTTCTCTTTTCATTAAAGAAATTATGGAAATTATGAGAAAAAGTGCGATTATTGGTTAGCATCAACGTTATGTACAAAGCATTTGCGAACGATTTAGGTGCTGTGGCGATGGTCATTTCGACCTCCGCGACCGTCTTTATGTGGACTGTGGTTTCGGCCGCATATCCTGCGCTCGGCTAGTCGAAAGCGATGTCTATCCAAATACGGCACACCAGAAGTGGTGTGCCTTTTTGTTTGTCACAAACAGCGTGCGGGGTGGTTATCTCCTGTAGGCCTCGATTGTCTTGGTGAGATGAGATAGAATGGGTCGATGACCGACACCGCCACCCCGTTTCAAGTCCTCGTTGCGCGCGCAAAAGGAGGGGACAAAGATGCTTTCGCAGAAATCTACGAAACACACATGACCCCGGTCTATCGTTTTCTTTTTGTACGTATTCGCAATCGCGAAGAAGCCGAGGACATCACGCAGGAAACATTTCTCAAGGCATATCAAGCACTTTCGCGTTTTGAGGCGACGCGTGACAACTTCCTTCCATATCTCTTTACCATTGCGCGCAACCTCGCCATTAATCACGGAAAGAAGAAGCGTCCAGACACCGAGCCCCCCGAAAACATCGACCGCGTAGCGAGTATTGCGGATACGGCACGGTTTACTGAAGACGAGGAGCGCAAGAAGACGGTCCGAGGCGCACTCGAGGTGCTCTCAGAGGGTGAGCGCGAAGTCATCATGTTGCGATTTTTCGGGGAACAGACATATGCAGAAATAGCGGAGGCATTAGGGAAAAAAGAAGACGCGGTACGCCAACACGTCGCGCGGGGGATGAAAAAAATGCGCGCCCACCTTGCGGGATATGAGCAATAAAATATATGGAAAAAATACCACACGACAATACAATAAGCGACGAAGGACTCATGTTGTTTTTTGACGCAAAAGAATCTGGCAAGTCTTTTCCCGATGCACTGCTCGCGGCCGGCATCACTGACCCCACTATCGATCTCACCGAGTTAAAGCTCTTTTGGGATATGCATGGAAGTCTCACGCGCGACGCACACAACATCTCTCCGGATAGTCGCCTCTTGACCCGCACACTCGAGTCCCTCACCACAAGTCCCGTGCTTCACCCCGTCACAACATCCCCGCATGAGGGTTATACGAAGGAGAGTAAGAAGAGCGTATTTAATCACCTGAGTAATAATTTTAATGCAATGATGCAAATGAATTGGAAAATAGGCGTGCCCATTGCCGTACTCCTTATCGTGGTCACCGCAGTAGCGGGCACAAGGGGGTCTGATCCTCAACCGAAGTCTATTGCCATGAACGACACCGTGCCGTCCTCGGCCACACTCATGCAAGCGAGTAGTGTAGACGTAGCGAATGAGGGTGCCATGGGGGTAGCATCCCAAGAAGTAGGGAGTGCTGAGGTGCAAACCTTTGCAATGGCACGGAGTGCACAACAAGTCTCCGCCACCCCCGTTTCAGGAGAGATCAGCGACCTCACCCTGGCCATTCTCCTTGAAGCGAACGAAGACGCTGCATTACTTGCCGATAGTGTCGGAGATATTTCACTGGTGAGTTCCGATAGCCAGTCTATTACTGACTTTAACACTGCATATGATGAAACAACATTCTAAAAAAACCACACTCGTAGCCTTCTGCATCACCACATCACTCCTACTCCCTTCACTGGTATTTGCACAAGGCGACACAAAGCTCCGCTCAGCTGGAGATACGAATGGGACACGTGCGAACTTTTGTGCAAACATTGACGCAATTGGGGCAAAAGTAGGGGGAGGCATCAGCGAGCGCGAGGGAAAGTATCGCACAAAGCGTAGTGAAGTCCGCGCAAAGATCGATGCACGACATGGTGCGCGTGACGAAAAACGGGTTGACCACCGGAGTGACTGGGACACAAAGCGAGAGGAGTGGCACACTGCGCTTGGTGCGCGTGCAACAAGTTCTGCGCAAAAGGCCGCAGTAGAAAAATTTGTGAGTACGGTAGATACGGCGATAGCGTCGCGTCGCAGTGCAGTGGATGCTGCAGTGGCGGGCTACCGCACTGCGGTCGATGCCGCTGTCGCCTCGAGGCAGTCTAGTGTCGACGGGTTTCTCGCAACGCTCACACAGGAGACTGGCGCAGCACTGCTGAAAGCAAAGTCGGATTGCGCCGCAAATGTCGCACCAAAGACCGCCCGTGAATCCTATGCGACTGCAGTGAAGACAGCTCGCGAGAAATTCCACGCGTCGACGAAGGCGCTTGATGCACGCAAGGACACATTGCTTCCCATCCTCAACTTGCGCAAGCTCGCAGTCGACAAAGCAGTGAGCGATTTTAAGGTGACGGTAGAAAAAGCAAGACTCGAATTGAAGAGCGCGTTGGGTGCATCCTAGTGGACACACTCACGCTAATAAAAATCTCCCACAGGGAGGTTTTTATTTTTGCCACGCTCACCACTATCCACACCGCTGTTTTGTCCTGTGCTATACTGGCACACCAATATGAATTTCGACAAAAAATCACTCGCACTACATAAAAGAAAACAGGGCAAAATCGAGATCCAGGCACTCGTGCCCCTCAAGAACAAAAATGACCTATCGCTCGCATACACCCCAGGGGTCGCAGCGGTGTGCCTCGCTATAGCAAAAGACAAGCGGCTTGCACGCACGCACACCATGAAGGGGAGAATGGTGGCAGTGGTCTCCGACGGCTCGGCGATACTCGGATTGGGGAACCTTGGCCCCGAGGCTGCACTTCCTGTGATGGAGGGAAAAGCTGCTCTTTTTAAGCACTTTGGTGGGGTGGACGCATTTCCTATCGTACTCGCGACACAAGACACGGAGGAGATCATCCGTGCAGTGAAAGCCATCGCGCCATCATTTGGCGGAATAAATCTCGAAGATATTTCTGCCCCGCGCTGTTTTGAAATCGAGGAGCGCCTCAAGAGCGAGCTCGACATTCCTGTTTTTCACGACGACCAGCACGGCACTGCCATTGTGGTGCTCGCTGCACTTTTAAACGCACTCACTGTGGTGGGCAAGGAAATGCGACGCGTCCGTGTCGTTATTAATGGTGCTGGTGCCGCAGCTATCGCCACATATCGCCTTCTCGTGCGTGCGGGGGTGATGCGTGGAAACATTATCATGCTCGATAGCAAGGGGATTCTTCATATCGAGCGCGGAGGCATCCGTGGATACAAACAAGAAATAGCACATGAAACTAACAGAGAAGGGAGGTCGGGCGGGCTCGACATGGCGTTGGTAAATGCAGACGTTTTCGTCGGCACTTCGGCAGCAAATGTCTTGAGCATCCGCATGGTGGAAACAATGGCCGATAAGCCTATTGTTTTTGCTATGGCAAATCCCGACCCCGAGATATCGTATGAGCTTGCACAAAAGACAAAGATTGCCGTCCTCGGTACTGGTCGCTCGGACTACCCGAATCAAATAAATAACCTGCTCGCCTTTCCGGGGATTTTTCGTGGCGCGCTCGACTCCGGTGCACGAGAAATCACCGAAGGAATGAAGCTTGCCGCAGCCGCGGCCATCGCAAAGCTTGTCAGTAAAAAAGAGCTTTCTGCCACATACATCATCCCCAAACCCTTTGACCCTCGCGTCGCGCGCGTGGTCGCAAAAGCAGTCGCCACTGCAGGGAAAAATAAGTCCTGATTCGCTTGCGCACATCTGCGCCTGAGTGTGCACCACTGCGGTGTATTTTACCTGAACGCCAATGTGCGTAATAATGAGTGCATGACTGAGATTAAGGCCACACAAGCGATACCCGAGACACACCTCCCGAAAATATTTCTTGGGGGAAGTATTGAAATGGGCAGAGCTGAAGAGTGGCAAAAGCATCTCGTAGAGTCACTCGCGGGCTATGAGGTGATGCTCCTCAACCCTCGTCGCATCGACTGGGACAGTAGCTGGAGACAGACACAAGACAATCCCCAATTTCGCGCTCAGGTGGAGTGGGAGCTTGGCGCACTCGCCCAAAGCGACCACATCGTGATGTATCTCGACCCTAACACAAAGTCCCCAATTTCTTTATTGGAAATTGGCCTACATGCGGAAAGCGGAAAACTCCTCGTCGTCTGCCCATCAGGGTTTTGGCGGAAGGGGAATGTCGACATTGTCTGTGAAAAGTATGGAATTCCACAGTTCACAACACTCGCCCTCCTCGAGGCGCACCTGACGCAACTGTTGAAAAAAGCAAGCACAGTATAAAAGTTATCCCGCACGGAAGTGTTGACGCGTCCGAGAGTTGGAAATTTGACGAAGTAATTTTGCAGTTTCATAAGTTTTTCGTATATTGACTAGGACTTAGTTAGTGTATAATATACACTAAGAAGGTACATGAAGAAAAGTACCCACTGTTCTTTGAAAGCGAAAGCCAGAAAAGACAACTTCACAATCCAACGTCTTTGAAAGGACAATAATCATGTTTTTCCAACTTTTTCGCGCCGCAGGCGCAACAGGTCAAGTTTTTCTGCTCAAAAATGGAACCGTCGTAAACCGAGGCCTCGCATACAGCGGGTTAGTGCTCGCCACGACCACGGTCGCCGTTGTGCCCACGACGCCACGCGTCCTCGACTTCACCGTTGAGGCACGCAGCTCTGATAAACAGGGTATGCAAGTGACGGGCAATCTCAAAATCACCCTCTCGCCTGACGTCGCCGTTTCCAAGTTCGATTTCACTGTAAGGCAAAAGGACGGTTCGTATCAGAGTCCTTGGGAGCAAGCGCTCCACGCAATGGTCGTCGAGCACGTGCTTGCACCCATCCACGCGACTGCGCGCACCCTCGACATCGAAACGGCAACACAGTCTCACTCGACGTTTGCCGAGGCCGTGAAGGCAAGCGTGACAAGCGAAGGGAATCCACTGAAGGCCATGGGTATCAATATTGAGTCATGCTCGGTTGTTGTGGTCGAGGCGAGTGACGACGAAGTCGCTGAAACGATCGGCTCGAAGGAGCGCCAAGCACTCATCGCGACCTCTGACGCTGCCATCCATGGCCGCCGCCTCAAGGCGGTCGACAACGACCGTGCGATCAAGCAGTTTGAGGCAGGTACAAAGCTTGCACTCGAGAAAAAGCAGGGCCTCCTCCTCGACGAGCAGGCAAAAAACAAAGAAAAAGAAGCTACTGCTGATGCAAGGGCAACTGAGATCCGCCTCGCTCCGTTGAACGACGTTGCAACCGGCAAGATTCTCGGCGCCGCCATCATGGAAGCTGCAAAGAGCGGCCGCCTTGGCAGCCTTGCGATCACTTCCGAGTTTCTCGCTGCCGCATCACAAAAGTGAGGAATGTATGGACCGCGTAGTTGTTGTCACAAAGAGTACGCGCCTCGAAGAGCTCGTGCGCCAGCACCTCACACAGGGAGCGGCACAGTTTATTCTCGAGTCGCGCGGGCAGTCGATCGCACCGTATGTCGATGAAGACGCTGTATACAAAACAGCACTTGCCGAAGTCCGCCGACAAATAAAGGGTGATGTGCCCGTCGTCATGCTTTCGCGTGAAGACCTTCCTCATTTTTTGTTTCGAGGT
>JAYTEB010000184.1:0-7535 GCA_043735605.1 Candidatus Lloydbacteria bacterium
TTAGAGGTGCACCACGAGAGTATTTCCAATCACTACCTCGCACTGCTCAAGGTGATTTAGGTCATTCCTCAGAAAATTTTGCAATTGCTCTCGAAGACATTCTCACGACCAAGCGCGAGCTTTCGGGCCGCTCGCCATCCACCAAGCTCCTCCTCGAGTTTCTCGCGCTCACACTACCGGAGACAGCCATCACATAATTTGTTACACTGGCCCTATCTATGTCATACAACTTTTCACCACTTAGTGCGCGCATTCTCGAAATCGAGGAATGGCTCAAGAAAGAGCTCTCGCTTTTGCGTACGGGGCGGGCAACCTCCGCTATCCTCGACTCCATTACCGTCGAATCCTATGGCACGCAGTCGCCCATTGCGCACGTGGGCACAGTATCGATGGAGGATGCACGGACACTACGCATCTCCCCGTGGGACAAAACACAAACGAAAGCGATTGAAGGTGCACTACAAAAAGCAAATATTGGTCTCTCGGTATCGACGGATGACAACGGACTGCGCGTTATTTTCCCCGAGCTCACCGGAGAGCGCCGTGTGCAGATTATCAAGCTGCTGAAAGACAAGACCGAGGATGCGCGCATATCGCTCCGCAAGGAGCGCGAAGTGGTCATTGCGGAAATGAAGCGCCAAGAAAAAGATAGTGAAATGTCTGAGGACGATGCACGGAAAGCAAAAGAAGAATTACAAAAAATCGTCGACACCGCAAACGCAAGTTTCGACGCACTCGCAGCCACAAAAGAAAAAGATATCAATTCGTAATGAGTATACGACACCCCGTAGCGCATCACCTTTTAACCAGAGAGCACCATAGGCGTCGCCGTGTGGTCGTCGACGTATTACTCGTGTGTATTTTCCTCTTTGCAATAGCCATGGTGGCTTTTGTGCATGTGCTTCGTGCACATGAGGAGGAAGCACGAAGGGAAGCGGTCCTACGTGAGCGCACCCTCTTAAGCGATGCTGCCCGCGCCTTGGCACAGAGAGACGCCACACGCGAAGAAGAGCTTCGTCGTGCACGTGAAGAGAGAGAAAGGGGGAGTGCGGTGAGCGTTTTTGCTGCGACGAGTACACCCTCGATAGCACCTGAGTCACCACAAGACACCCTAGAGACTGAGGCTACGTCTACCTCCACGAGTACATCCCAAACAGAGGCACAAGTCTCAAGCTTTGTGCGATTTCAGGACGTGACCGCTACGCGATACGAAAATTCCCGCTTGGGCTTTATTATGGAAATACCCGAAGGTTGGAGTGAGGTATATACGAGGAATGATGCTGTGGTGCTCGCAAATAGTGCGTATTGGTTTGGCGTCACTGTGCCTGAGGTAACCAAAAAGAAAGAGGCCATGTGGATACACGTACTTCGCCCATGCACATCTACGGAGGCAACCTCGACAGTCTTTGCATTTGCGTCGACGAGTGACACAAGTATCCGTGAGGCCACCTCATGCATCCCACCCTTACTCGTGACGCTCGGTTATCGCGCCGATGCCTCCGACACACGCGGCCGTGAACAATTTTTACTTTCCATCGGACGCACTATCTATCCTATTGTCAGCAGTATTCCGCCCTACCTCCCACTCCGCTAACTCCTGTAGTATACTAGCAGCATATGTCTATTTTACTTTTGTTTCTCGTGCTTTTCCCACTCGTGATCGTCCATGAATTCGGGCACTTTATCGTTGCGAAAAAATTTGGTATTCGTGTCGACGAATTCGCATTCGGTTTCCCGCCGAAGCTTTTTGGTATCAAGCGTGGTGAGACAACCTATGCTTTTAACGCACTCCCTATTGGCGGGTATGTGAAGATTTATGGCGAAAACCCCGACGACGTCGCGGACGATGCGGATAAGCTGCGTGCATTCGCCGCCAAGCCACGCATCGTCCAAGCACTCGTGATCATCGCGGGTGTCGTATGTAATTTACTATTTGCATGGCTGCTCATCGCGAGCACGCTGATGATAGGCGTCGCCTCCCCAGTAGACAGTACGAGGGCCGCATATATCACGAACGCACAGTTGACCATTACTGAGGTGCGCGAAGGCTCTCCTGCAAAGGCGACGGGGATGCGCGCTGGGGACGCGCTCATCTCCCTTGGGGAAGGGGCGGAGCTTGTGCAAAACCTTTCCGCAGAGTCTGTCATTGCGTACATTGCTCCGCGTGCAGGGCTCCCTACGGCTTTCACATACGAACGGAGTGGCACTGTGGCGACCGCGACCATCGTGCCCGCTTCAGGAATAGTCGAGGACCGCGCAGCGATAGGTATCAGCATGGATGTCGTGGGCACGCTGCGCCTCCCTCCACACAAGGCATTGTGGGAAGGTGCCAAAAAAACATATGAGTTTACTATTATGACCACTGTTGGGCTGTGGACATTCCTCTCCCAAGCAGTCACAGGCAACGGGGACTTTTCGCAGGTCACGGGCCCTGTGGGGATGGTGAGTGCAGTGGGGGCAGCAGCAGGGGTGGGCTACACCAATCTCATCCTCTTTGCTGCGGTCATTTCAATTAGCCTTGCGGTAATGAATGTCATTCCTTTCCCTGCACTTGATGGGGGGAGGCTGTTGTTCATCATCATCGAGAGCATCATCCGCCGCCCTATTCCCGTCAAAATTGCAAATGCAACCAATCTTGTCGGCTTCGCGCTACTGATGCTACTGATGGTAGTCGTCACATGGAACGACGTCGCCAACTTGCTACACTAAACACTATCACCATGCTTCAATCATCACTATTCACCAAGACGCGCCGTGAGGCACCAACGGACGAGGTATCAAAAAATGCACAGCTCCTCATCCGCGCAGGATATGTACACAAAGAAATGGCGGGCTCGTATTCCTACTTACCACTGGGGCGTAGGGTGCTTCTGAATATCGAGCGCATTGTGCGCGAAGAAATGGACAGGATTGGCGGACAGGAAATACGCATGGCGACACTCCATCCGAGTGAGCCTTGGAAGCAGACGGGGGCGTGGGACAAGGTCGACGTCATCTTCAAAATCAACAGCCGCACAGAAAAGGAATATACCATTGGACAAAGCGCCGAGGAGATAGTCGCCCCCATCGCGCGGGAATATGTGCAGTCATATAAAGACCTACCACTCGCGGTCTACCAAATTGGGCAGAAGTATCGCGACGAGCTGCGCGCAAAGTCCGGCATCATGCGCGGCCGCGAGTTCAGCATGAAAGACATGTATTCGTTCCACGAGACGCAAGAAGACTTCGACCGTTTTTATGCGCTCGCAAAAGAAGCCTATCTGAAGGTCTATGCGCGAGTGGGGCTCGTCGCCAAAGCGACCGAAGCCTCCGGAGGAAGCTTCACTGAAAAACTTTCGTATGAATTTATGGTACTCACTGACGCAGGGGAGGACGATATTTTATACTGCGATGCATGTGCGTATTGCGCAAATGTGGAGGTGGCGAAGCTCACGGTGGGAGACGCATGCACACGATGTAACGGGGGGAAGCTTGCGCGTGCAAAAGCATCGGAAGTTGGGAACATTTTCGACCTTGGGACAAAATACTCTAAAGATTTTGGATTTACCTACAAGGCGGCGACGGGTGAGGAGGCCCACCCCATTATGGGCTGTTTCGGCATAGGCATCACACGCTTGATGGGGGTTATCGCCGAGGCGCTTTCAGACGAGCGTGGGCTTGTGTGGCCAGCGAGCGTCGCCCCATTTCGCGTGCACATCGTGAATCTTTCTACGGACAACGAAGAGGTAAATCGTGTTGCCAATCTTCTGTATGATGAATTTATGGACAAACACATTGACGCCTTATACGATGAGCGCGCGGGAGTCTCCGCAGGAGAGAAATTTGCCGACAGCGACCTGATTGGCATACCCGTGCGCGTCGTCATCTCGAAGAAGACCATTGCCGAAGAGAAGTTTGAAATAAAACATCGCGCTACGGGCGAGTCACAAATGCTCACCAAAGCAGAGCTGTTGTCTTTGTTTCAATAAAAATCCCCCCAAGGAGGGGGTTTTTCGTTCTGGTCTTATTCTATCGACAAGCATCAAGTGCGTCGTTGACCTGCTTCAGTTGTACGGGGTCGAGCTGCACGAGTCTCTGTATTTCAAATGAGTTGATTGATGCTTCGATCATGCTACACATGTGTGCACGGGCAATATGTTCGAAGATTGGATCTAGTGCACTGATATTGAGGGCGTTTCTGAATAGTTGCTCAGCGAGGTTCTCAAGGTCTGCACATTTTTGGGCATCAATATTTTTAAATCGATTTGTCGGCATTTTCACTATCCTCCATTGATTCGTATCTGTTCTATGCATACCACTTGGCAGATTTCTGTCAATTTTTTGCATTTCTTTGACTCGCCACCCCGCATCCACTAGAATGTGGACATTATGTTTGAGCGATTTTATGGCATGTTGGGGAGTGATATTGGTATCGACTTGGGCACCGCAAATACCCTTGTGTATCTTCGTGACCACGGAATTATCATCGACGAGCCTTCAGTGGTAGCCCTCAACCAAAAGACCAATCGTGTCGTGGCCGTAGGCACTGAGGCAAAGCAGATGCTTGGGCGTACCCCAGGGCACGTGGTCGCTATCCGGCCACTTGTCGACGGCGTGATATCGGACTTTGAGATCACCGAGGAGATGCTCGCGCATTTCATTCACAAAGCACAAAAAATGTCGAAGCGGCAAGGTAGGCCGCGCGTGGTCATAGGCGTGCCTTCGAGTATTACGAACGTAGAGACGCGCGCGGTGCGCGATGCTGCCATGAATGCTGGCGCCCGCGAGGTCTATATCGTCGAGGAGCCAATGGCCGCGGCGATAGGTATTCGCTTGCCGGTCACCGACCCAGTGGGCTCGATGATCATCGATATTGGAGGAGGCACTACCGACATCGCAGTCATATCGCTTTCAGGAATCGTGAATTCAAAAAATCTCAAAGTTGCAGGAGATCGTTTCAATACCGATATCATTTCCTATATTCGCGACGAGTTTAAGATTTTGATTGGTGAGCGGACAGCAGAAAATGTAAAAATTGCTATCGGCTCCGCGCTAAAGCCCAAGGAGCCGCGAGAGGCTGCTATCCGCGGACGCGACCTTCTCACAGGGCTCCCTCGCGAGGTAATAGTGACTGATGCGGATATTCGCGAAGCACTTGCCACGTCCATCGCCGTCATTGTCGAGTCGACCAAAGAAGTCCTTGAAACAACTCCACCGGAAATTCTCTCAGACGTGATGAACCGCGGCATTGTGCTCGTCGGTGGTGGTGCGCTCATTGACGGACTAGCAGAGCTCCTTGCCAACACCTTGAAAATTCCCGTGACGACTGCAGACGACCCACTCACTGCAGTGGCGCGCGGGACGGGGATCGTCATTGAAAACCTCGATGCATTTCGCGAGGTGCTTATCGAGCACGACAACGAGCTCCCGCCCCGCTAAGGCCCCCAGTCTCGTGGTGCTAAAAGATATCTATGTTTAAAAACGGGAAACAAAAAAACATGCGCGGTGCGTCGCCCTCGAGCTTTCGCCACGACAAAGCACGCTTGCTGGGGCGAAGGCGTCTTCTCACGCTCCTTGTGGTTTTCTTCGTACTGATGCTTTTTTTGCGTACTCCGATGAGTACGTTTGCTGCTGCGGCGACAGCAAATGTATTGCGCCCTATTTTTGTTCTCCAGAACGGGCTTACCGACGCACTCTCGTCCTACGGATACTTTTTTTCAAGTAAAAAAACACTGACAGAAGAAAATACTCGTTTACAGGAGGCACTCGACACCATCACGCTTGAAGCATTTTCTCGCGACGCACTGCGTAGAGAGAATGACGCGCTCAAGAACGTACTCATGCGCTACCCAGAGCGCAACTTCCTCCTCGCGCGGGTACTTGTAAGTGCGCCACACACTCCCTACGACACGCTCGTCATCGACGTCGGTGCGCGCGACGGAATCATTGCGGGAATGAGTGTATTTGTCGATGGTGATTTTGTACTCGGCGAGGTCACGCAAGTATTTCTTTATAGTGCAATCGTGACGCTGTATTCTTCGAGTGGGAACGAGCTCGTAGCCCTTCTTGGTGCGAGCTCCACTCAAGCGACTGCGTACGGCGTGGGCGGCGGGAGCTTTCGCGTGACCCTGCCACGAGGCGTGGAGGTCGCCACTGGTGACTTGGTCGAACTACCCCTGCTCGCACCCACGTATCTTGGTGTGGTGGACGCAGTGGTGAGCGGGGAGGGGAGCTCGCTCCAAGAAATACACTTTCGCTGGCCGCTCAATATCGCAACATTGCGGTATGTCTATATTGATGCTCCCGCGAGCGCGAGTAGTACACGCGGAGTCTCACCCGCTACACCGTAATATATATCTATGAGAATTATTCTCGATATTATACTTTTTTTTGCGGTGCTTTTCGCCCCACTTCCCGTAGTGTGTGCACTCTCCCTGCTCGGGCTATTTTTATTTGTCGAGTATGTGGAGGTGGTCGCCGCTTTTTTACTCTACGACCTATTGTATTTTGGAGGGAACTTTTTTGTCGACGTTCCTCATCTGACAATCATACCGCTTACCGCGTATGCCTTTCTCGCTTTTGTGTTGAACGGAGTGCTACGCAAGCGCATTCGTGAACGCCTTGTATAATGTACGGTATGCGACAAAAAAAGTTTTCCGGCATACATGAAGACATTGCTCCTGACGAGATATTCCTTGACGACAAGAATATCCCCGACTTTGATGTGCATCAGTTCGAAGGCCGCATCGAGGAGCCGATACGGCAGACGACCATCATCATACTTTCCGCAACATTCCTTTTCATCGCTCTTGTGTTCTTTGCCCGCGCGGGGGTGCTGCAGTTGAAAGAGGGTGCACGCTACCTCGCCACGAGCGAGCAGAATCGCCTCGAGCATCAGCTCCTCTTTCCTGAGCGGGGAATTATTTATGACCGCAACGGCGTTGAGCTTGCGTGGAATGTGCCCTCTCCCGAAGAGCTGGGATTTTCGCTCCGTGCATACATTACGGACCCTGGGTTCGGACACATTCTGGGATTTCTGCACTATCCTGCGCGAGACAAAAGTGGGGTCTACTATCGTAAGGACTATGAGGCAGAAGTGGGTGTTGAGGCTTTCTATAACGAGCACCTCAAAGGCCAAAAAGGCCTGCGCATCATCGAGACCGACGCACTGGGCAACGTCGTCTCCTCAAATACCATCGACCCTCCTCGTCGCGGAAGAGACTTCGCGCTCGCCGTTGACGCACGAGTACAAAAAAAACTGAGCGGTATCATCGCGGAGGTTGCTCGTGAGCAAGATTACCGCGGTGGCGCGGCCGCTATCATGGATATTCACAACGGCGAGCTCGTTGCTCTCGTTTCTTACCCCGAATTTGATCCGAATATTATGACCGCAGGGGATGATTCCGCTACAATAAAAAAATACAACGCTGACGTACGCACGCCATTTCTTGATCGTGCAGTAAGTGGGCTCTATGCCCCAGGCTCTATTGTGAAGCCCATGTTTGCACTTGGTGCACTAAACGAAGGCATACTCACTCAAAATACGCTGATAGAAA
>JAYTEB010000185.1:0-1209 GCA_043735605.1 Candidatus Lloydbacteria bacterium
TGCAACCGCTCGTCGGGTACTTCGACAACCCCCACCGATGGGTCGATCGTCGCAAATGGATAATTTGCGATAAGTACGGGCTTCTTGGTGAGCGCTTTAAACAGCGTTGACTTCCCCACATTTGGGAGTCCCACAATTGCTACGGATAATGACATGCACAACAGTATGCGGTATTTGGTACCAAGTATCAAGTAGGTACTTATTGCGATATGTTCGTGCTGTATACTTCATACATGCTACAGGTGCGTAAGCGAGTTGGTATTTTTTTGAAAAAATATATTATATATTTTGGGTTATTTTTACTCTTTATTATTTTAGTTACAGGTGAAGCGAATAAGGTACTCCGCAAGGCGTATCAGGGGGAAATATCAACACGGATACTTGATAAAAATGGTGCGCTTCTCCAGCTCTTGCCGAACCAGAAGGGCCACTACATGACCCAGGGCGGGGGGAGCCCGCGAGTGCGGGAGTTGGTGGTGCAAAAAGAGGATCGTTTTTTCTATTATCACCCTGGGGTTAACCCACTCAGCATTATGCGCAGTGTGGTGCATGGGGTGCTTTATGGGAAGCATCAAGGAGGGAGTACGATAACCCAACAACTCGTAAAGAATCTGCTCCAAAATGAGAACGACCGCACGCTTTACAACAAGGTCATCGAGTTACTTTATGCAATCTCGCTTGATTTTCATACGCCAAAGAACGAGATACTGACAATGTACTTAGGCAGCGCGTACTTTGGCAAGCAGGTCGAAGGCATTGAAGGCGCTTCGCAGTATTATTTTGGAAAAAGTACTGCCGACCTCACTGATGGTGAGGTGCTTCGCCTGCTTACGCTCTTGAGCTCTCCAGGATCTGAGCCTGGAAGCCGAGCAAACACCACACGTTCGGAGAACGCAGCAAAACGACTGGGCGTGGTCGGGGTCGGGGCGTACACAGAGCTCCCAAGGTCAATACGTGACGCGAGGAAAGATCCAGCAATGTTTGAAATTAGCCACTTCATCGCGACATCGACCTGTGGACATACGTGCACACTTTCTGTGGACCGTGAACTCACACTGAGGATACGCGATATCATCCGTGACGGACTGAATAGCCGAGGTTTCGAAAGTGCAACAAATGCGGCAGTGGTGGTGATAAAGCTCGGGGTGGCAGGTGCCCCCAATACCCTCCTTGCCCTAGTGGGGTCCCCCGACCCATACGGCTATAGCG
>JAYTEB010000186.1:0-3015 GCA_043735605.1 Candidatus Lloydbacteria bacterium
GCCGCATCAAGTTTTTGAAGGAGCCGCTCGTAGTCTTCCTTGGATTCAAAGTTTTCACCAGTTTTGTCTAAAAAATATTCTACCTCGTTGATGAGTGCGGTGGTGATTCCCTCGGCTACTTTTTGTGACTCCTCGTCCAAGGGCAGCTGTGGGTTCACTTGGCTTATACGCGTATTAAGGTCGTCCATTTGACGATAGCGGTCTCGCCCCGTCTCGTCGGAGCGATAGTAATCTTGTGAATTATCTTCATGCATATGTCCCCATTCTTCCGTAAATAACTCCTTTCTGCAAGTGGTGAGGAGAAAACAAAAACAGGCACCATGCCTGTTGTTTTTGCTCACACGATTTTGAGCAGCAGTGCGACGATGGCCTCTGCCTCCACCGGTGATGCATAGCGCCCCTGGAGCGCCCACGGGGAAAGAGGTCTGCCGAGAAAAGAGGACGTTCTTGGTGGGATCAGCCACCAGTCATTTGCCTGTGGGCAAATATGCCAAGACCCGTTGTCTTTCTTCTCGGGTGGCGAGTTGTCGAGCTTTTCGCCCCTGTAGATAATTGCAGCGATTTTCGAAGCGACGTCTCTCACCCCTGCATCATCTGTTTTGAACCGCTCTGGAAGAGTGAACTCCACAATTGCCATACTTACCCCCTAAAGTAAAAATAAATTTTCTCAGCATAGTATGGCGTATTTTCAGATAAAAACAACCCCACAAAAAGTGGGGTGGCTTGCGACCCTAGAGAGAGGCTACACTCCAGGAAGAGTGCTGCTGCGTAGTTTAAAGTTTGGCCCCAAGGCCGCTACGAGGTCCTGCAAGAGTGCCACCTGTTTGTGCGCCTCCTCGTACCCAAGCCAGAGGTTATGATTGTTCCCAAAGTCTAGAACAACGAAGTGCACGCGGTGGTCGGAGTACGGCACTATACGCTGCAGATAGTGGGGCTGAAAAAGCATGTCACCGCACTGAAGGCAGGGAGGAGCACAATATGCCGTCATCATGGTAACAAACTCTTCCCACCAGAGATCGAGCTGCGCGCGGTCTGCAAAGTACTCAATGTGTGTGTGGGGAGCAGTATTGAAAGAAAACTTTATAGAGTTTTCTTCTACGAAAGTCCCACGAATTGCATAAAGTAAGTCTGCGGCACGGGGCATGACTTCTACGGAATTTTTTAAATGAGCAGTAAATGTTTTTGCGTCCACTTGAAACCTCAAATAAATGCTGCTATCCTCACTATCTGCGTTCGCCTATTGTTTGTCAACACCAAAGGTCCTAGCAAAAAACAACCCTCATGTGGCACTCTTCATTATGGCCAAGCACGTGTATGTTATGCTGAATATCATGTTTTCAAAGAAACTAGTCATTAATACGCTCTGTGAGTTTGGGCCTATTGTGGCATTTATTATTGCATTTGAAATCTGGGGATTTCAAGCAGGGACAATCGCCATGATGGTCGCGGTTAGCATTTCGCTTATTACACTCAAGTCTATTGAAAACCACATTCCGCTATTTGCCCTGCTTTCAACCATTACTGTTCTTGTGTTTGGGGGCTTATCGCTCCTCAAAGATATACCGAGTATTTTCATCCTCCGAGATACTATCTTTGACGGGCTCTTTGGAATAAGCCTGCTCATTTCTGTGTACGTGAAAAAACCACTTTTCCAGTACCTGTTTAAAAACGTCTTTGCTATTACACAGACTGGCTGGAGGAAGCTTTCGTTCCGTTGGGGAGTCTTTTTTATTTTTCTTGCGCTTGCGAATGAGTGGGTGCGGCTGACGCTCTCCCCAGAAACGTGGGTGGTGGCAAAAATGGGCATTATTCTTGCATCATTTATCTTTGGGATGTCGCAACTCCTTATGACAAAAAAAGAGCGTCTCCCCTCGGCAAACGCATGGGGTATCGCAACATAGTGAAACGTAGTCAACCACCTCGAGGAAGGGTGCTTAACGGTGTGGGCAGCCTGGCCAGCAGCATGGTCGGCGCTTCCCTTCGGCTATTTCCGTGTATGTGCGCTTGATGCGATGCGCCCTTGTCTCTGGCTTTTTGGCATCTTCGATCCAACAGAGAAATTCATTACGCGCCAAGGGCGTGATATCCTCCCACGCATCAAGGGACTTCGCATGCGTGACAAGCGCCTCCCGCAAATCCACGGGGACTTTATGCACCACGCCTTGTGATATTCTTTTTGAAGTCATGTCTGCATTTTACCACTTTCTCGTTTTTCTGCCCCAGTACCATAGGCAGACGTGCCTATTGACAGTTAGGCACTTTATGATACAATATAAAAAGAGTAACCCTGTCCACACAAACCTGAAGGATAACTTATGATGACCGTGTCAGCGACCCTGTCCGACCAAGAACATGCTCAGCTTAAAAACGATGTGAATCATCTCGACTGGTCCCACCTCATTACACTGGCTCGCGACAAAGGCATAACGACCATCACCGCAACAACCGATGATGGCGCCTGCTTCCTCGAGCGATCCCTCGAGAACGGACTACTGCACGTCTGGGGCTACGGCAAGATGCTTATTGTCTCGGCCAAAGTTTGATCACGACTCTTTCGGCACCACTCCCCGCTTCGGCGGGATTTGTTTTTATACGAAAAACCATTCTCCCACTTTCTTATTCGTTCGTTCTTTTGTTCTACCAATTTCCCAATATTCTATTCTTTCATTCTCATGTTCTCACATTTTCCCATCTCTTATTCTTTCATTCTTCTAATCCTTAATATTTTTATCTCTCCCATTTCACTATTCTCTCGTCCTCGGATTCTTTTATTTTCCTTTTTTATTCTTTTGTTCTCTCGTTCTCTCGTTCTCTCGTTTTTCCCTTATCCTCTTACTCTGCACATGGTTAGACGAAAATCATCGAGCTTAGATCGCACTGACTACCCAAGCCCCGCACCCACGGTGCATTTATATTTCACACATAATAAAACTTTTCAGCAAGCGAAGCAGTGACAAAAATATACTACCTTATAATACGCCATGGCGTATTATAAGGTAGCGGGGTTTATTAACG
>JAYTEB010000187.1:0-1203 GCA_043735605.1 Candidatus Lloydbacteria bacterium
GCAGAGAGGATCGGTGTACCATTTCCATATGGGCCTTTCTGGCGGACATAGATAAAATTGGCCATCGTGGAAATACGTCGCACTTCGTCGAGCTGCGCGGTTTTCCCTGCCTCAAAAAGGGCATGTTCGAGCTCAAAGGAACGATCAAAGTGATCCTCAAGGGTCTTTTTGTCCCACTTAGTCACAAGGATAATATCTTCGATCCCCGCAGCAACAAGCTCCTCGACAACATACTGAATGATGGGTTTGTCGACGATGGGCAGCATCTCTTTAGGTTGTGCCTTCGTCGCAGGAAGAAACCGCGTACCGCTTCCCGCAACAGCAACTACCGCTTTCTTAATTTTCGTCTTCATAATGCTGCCTCCCGCGACGCGCACTGGTGATGAAGTCGTTCTCCACGTCCGTGCGCGCAGTTTTAACGAAACGTTCCTCGACGTACCAGAGCACCTCAAAAACGGTGAGCACGAGGAATGTCACGAATGCGGCAATAGCGTAGAACCCGTACCCACACGCAGCACCAATACCCGCTACAACCCAGAGGCCAGCTGCAGTAGTGAGCCCCGTGAGTACTTGGCGTTGTACGAAAATAACCCCTGCACCCAAAAAGCCGATACCAACGACCACTTGTGAGAGCACACGATTCGGATCAAAGACAAAAGAGTCAGCGTATTCAAAGGCCACCATTCCCGAAATAATAATAAAAAGTGCCGCACCCAAAGAAACAAGTGCGTACGTTCTCATCCCCGCGCGCGTCCCCACACGGGAGCGCTCTGCACCCACCATCAGCCCCAAAAGCACCGCAACGGACAGGCGTGCGATCATCTCCCACTGTGACCCAAAAAGTTCCATATATATTTCATTATAGCGCAGTACCGCACTCTGACAACACGTCACACGACCCATCTATTACCCCACGGGGCAGAGCATGGTGCCTTCGCGCACCACGGCCTCGATGCTGTGCCGGCTTACACCAATGCGCTCAAGCTTTTGGGGATCATCCACCACGTCACGACAAAGTACTGTGCCCGAAGCAAGAAGTTGGTTTTTCTGCGCCACAGAAAGCGTGGTGAGGCACGTGATGGGATGAGTCTTTGTGCTGCGAATGAGGTCTTGTAGCGTGCGGCCCCTTGGGTAATTCCACCCCGTCATTGCGAGACCTACGCAGGTACCGTACTGGATGGCCTGAGAGGTAAAGTTGGTATT
>JAYTEB010000188.1:0-1200 GCA_043735605.1 Candidatus Lloydbacteria bacterium
AAAAGAATCGCCTCGGGTTGGGAATAATTCGGTGAAGCAAAAACACAGGACGATGTCCTGTGTTTTTCGTTTAGTTTCCACATGAAGAACTGGTAGAAATAGATGAGATTCAAGGCGACAAGACGGGCGTGTTCGAGAGGGCATACTTTGAGTATGTCCTCCGAACCGCTCGTCGAAGTCAACAAAGCAGGTCGCCCAAATTGCGCAAGTCCCAAAACGCTAATAATTTGATGCATTTCAATTTTTTCAAAACAAAAGTGATAGGGGGTGTACTCATCGTACATCTCCTGTCACTTTTGATGCGGAAAAAAATGAAAGGCGCAAAATTTGAGTGTTTTAGTGGTGGGATTCGCCGGTGCGGGGTATGCCTAGGGCTATCAGTTTCTCAATCAACCTCGTCACATCAAAGCTCTGCTTCCTGTTCAATCCCACACCTCCCTCTCCTGTGGCCATTTCTATCTGCGTCGTAAACTCATCGCGCTTCGTAAACCCACCAATACGCTGCGCAATGCAATCTTCAAAGTGCGACTTTTGTGGTGGGGTGAGCGAAAGCTGAAACTGCCCCGCGACGAATTCGGCGATGCGGTTGATGAATTCCATGTTCCGCACCTGCGTGATGCCCACCCCCTTCCCCCTGCGATACCGCTGGATGTCGAGCGCATGTTCGACGACAGACATTAACTTCCCCGCCATCTCCGTCGCACGCGCCACAGGAAGCCCCACCCCACCAGATTCATAGTCTGCTAAAAGTGTGTGTAAATATGATGAGCCGTCCATGCGCCCAGAGATAACCGCTTCAGTGAGTTTCTGGAGGCGAGTTATCTGGTCGAAAGTGAGCTCCTCGATAAGATAGTTGACGATGCTTTTCACCTGCAACTCATTTGGCGAGTCGTACGGATAAATACGGGCGATCTGTTCTATTTCTGTGACAATGGTGGTACCAGGGGCGAGTTTTAAAATCTGTTTCTTTTCGGGATTAGGTACGATGCGCTCGATCTTTCCGTCGGCCATGTAGACGATGCGGTGTGCGTACGGCAAATACTTTGCATCGTGCGTCACGAGAATAACCGTCTTCTTATCTTTTTCATTAATCTCTGCGAGTGTGTTCATAACCTGCGCTGCGGTGATGGAGTCGAGGTTTCCCACGGGCTCGTCGGCAATGAGTATCTGCGGGTCGTTCACCAAAGAGCGCGCGACAGA
>JAYTEB010000189.1:0-2990 GCA_043735605.1 Candidatus Lloydbacteria bacterium
ACCACGACACCGGCATTCCAGTTTTATTCTTCCGACCCTGAGACGAACGATCTCGACTACCAAATCCAGGTTGCTGTTTCTGCGACATTCACTTCTCCAGTCATTGACATCGACTCCGTCGCAAACCCCGATCTCTTTGAAAATGTACTCTACCCTTCAAACAAGGCGCCATTTACTTCTGGGAACACTATCCAGTACCGCCCTGCATCTGGACTCACCAACGGCACGACATATTGGTGGCGGGTGCGCGCAAAAGACACCAACAACTCGGCCACATGGGGTGCGTGGTCTGCTACGAGTAGCATCACCATCGACACCACGGTGACACTTTCGACGTGGTTTCAAACAACGCGCGATCAGTTTGCACTCGACACACTCAGTGGCGTAACAACGACCGCGGACACGATGACGCTTATCGTTGGCTCGACAACGGGCTCTGTCTATAGCCCCACAATTAATTTTTCACAAGCAACAGTGGGGACAGCGTGGGGAACACTTTCGTTTACGGACAACGAGACGTCAAGTGATGTGAAGTACCAAATCGAGTACTATACGTCGACGAGTTCTTGGGCTACGGTCCCCGATAGCGCACTCTCTGGAAATGGTGTTGGGTTCGACACAACGGGAGTTTCGCTCTTGAGTCTGGACCCGACGACATACCCTACCATTCGCTTGCGCGCGAATCTCACTAACGCCGGAGCATCACCTTCAATTAGCGACTGGACCCTCGCGTGGGGGTACAACGTCTCTACTCCTGTGCCCACCATCCCTTTCGACAACCAAAAAGTCGCCACGCGCACCCCGACATTCGAGTGGAGTGCCTCTGACCCTCAGGGAGACTCGATTATTTATCAAATCTCATGGTCAACCACGAACACATTTACATCGTCAACGACACGAGAGTCGAATCTGCATTCGGGATTTCTCGACCTCTCATGGGCAACAGACACAAGCCCGTTTGGCTCGGGGGACCGCATTCGCTTTACGGTGCAGACTGCCGACATCATGGCCTCGTCAACGACGTACTTTTGGCGCGTGCGCGGGCGTGACCCAGGGGGGGCAAATACCTTTTCTTTCTGGTCCACGACGCGCTCCATTTACGTTGATACGACAGTCGCGCTGTCGACGTGGTTTCAGACTGCAAATGGGCAATTTGAAATAGATACGTTGACCTCTCTTTATCGCACGAGTACCGACACGGTAAATGTTTCGACGACAACAGACGAAGTGATGCTTGCGTACGGAGAAGGTGTGGTCCAAACTCCGCGCTATCGAATATTTGACGGACTCACACTCGGCTCGGAACTCTCCGCGCTGACTGTCGGCTCGACAATTCAGTGGGTGGTACTGAAAGCCTCGCCACTTATCGGGCAGTACATTATGGGCACACTTGGATCAGATCGAGACATGAATTTTCAAGTATATGACAACGGAGTCTGGGGGAATTTGTATGAGTCTGGGGTTAATGCGCCATCAGTCGCACGCCGGAGTTTTGATGTTGCATACGAAACTGTTTCAGGGCGTGCACTTGCCGTCTCCTGCAACAGTAACCCCGATCCTGACTACCGTATTTGGGACGGGAGTGCGTGGGCAGCAACGGGTACCGTCAACTTGGGATTCACTTCAAACTGCGAGTGGGTGCGACTCGCCTCAAGTCCTATTTCAAACGAAATCATCGGACTTTTCCGCAACACCGGAAGCTCATATGAAGCACAGGTGTGGAATGCGACGACTTCGACGTGGGGAAACTCAACGACGGGAGGCTCTATGTCCGAAATCGCTCACGAGGGTATGGCTGTCGAATACGAAGCATCAGGAAATCAGGGAATCATTGTCGTTTCGAATGCGGGAAATGCAAGTGCCATTACGAACTTTTGGAACGGCACTGCATGGGCGGGCGCGTCGACCACCGCTCTGGGTAACGACTTTGAATGGGGAAACCTGCGTCGTAATGTGGGGAATGACCAGATGGCACTTTGCTATGTTGACCAAGATAATGACATTGGCGTAAAGCTCTGGAGTGGAACTGCGTGGACTGTGCCACACACCGAGCTTGAGTTGGCAGGTACTGCACATACCGGAAGAATCACTGACTGCATGTTTGAAATAAGCGCAGGAAGAACAAACCATATTACCACAACGTATGCAACAACTGCAGGAACGGGGTATCGATATTGGAATACCTCAGCATGGGTTGCTGAGACTACGATAGGCTCACCCCCTCTGCCCACCACGTTCACCCATCAGCTTGCGCGCACGAGTGCGAGTGGAACGATACTAGGAATTTTCTTTGACCACACGGGAACAGACTACGAGTTTGGTGAGCACTATGGAACCCAAGCATGGCCACAGTCAAAGATGCAAACAATCGAAACATCTGCCTCGGTGACCGCGACTCCCTATGGTGAGCCCTTCTTCATGGCCTCGAAAAATCCGACGACACAAGGAAATATTATCTCCGCGGCAATTGACTTCGATGATGGTGTGGCCCCTGCGTGGAAGCAGGCACTCTGGAGTGTGACGACACCCGGACTCAGTACTTTTAAGGTGCAAGTACAATATCAAAATGCATCAGGTACGTGGGCGCTTATTCCTGACGCAGACCTCGCCGGCAACTCCTCAGGCACATCAACCTCGCCCATTTCGATGACGAGTCTCAACACGACAACGTACAATGTGGTACGACTCAAGGGAAACTTTACTTGCGTATTGGGTAACTGCCCGACACTAAATGACTGGACTACGGAGTGGGCAGCAGGGGTGCGCATCTCTGGTGTCGCGCGCGCACGCGACCTCACGACACCGGTGACATCGGGCACCGTCGCTATTGCCGTCGGTGGGGCGCTCACCACGAAGACCGGCACTATCGATGCAAGTGGAAACTGGTTTATCGACAACGTTACTGCTTTCCCCGGAAACGTGCTGACGGTATTTGTCGATGGTGCAGCAGACACCGCAGAGGCAGTTGCGGTGGCGATATATACGGGGCC
>JAYTEB010000190.1:0-2978 GCA_043735605.1 Candidatus Lloydbacteria bacterium
CAAAACAGGCCGGCGTTTTGGGTATTATCTCTAATTTTATGTAAAAAAAATGAAGTGTGTCTACAACTCAATATCCACAGCGCGTGACTGATTGAGTGAGAGGAAGTAGTCAGTGGGAACGTTCTTGGCAGAACCGTCTTCTTTCATGACGCGTACCCCGTGCTCATTCACTCCAGCAAATACCCACGTCTCGATGACCCCCGAACCCTTCTCTCCTCTTTCCACATTGACAGGATCACCAGCCTGAAAGTCGAGGATGCTTTCACCCGCCTCGCCCTGCCCCACCTCACTTAAATCAATATCGAAATCGCTCGTTGGCATTCCTTCACCCATATGCGTAAATAATTACCGATAATAGACTCAAAATACGCCATTCGCACAAAAATCGCAAGGCGCTATGTGCACCAAGTAATTTCTCTCTTTCCGTGGGTACGGAGGTACGCATTCGCCTTTGCGAAATGGCCATTACCTAAAAACCCACGGTGGGCGGAAAGCGGTGAGGGGTGGGGAGACTCGAGGACGAGATGTTTTGTAGTATCGATGAGTGCGCGCTTTTCCCGTGCATGGTTTCCCCAGAGCATAAATACCATATGATCACACTCGTGGCCAAGAGTGGCGATGGCCGCGTCGGTGAACTCTCGCCAGCCAAATTCCGCATGCGCATTTGCCTTCCCAGACAAAACCGTGAGTGACGAATTCAAGAGAAGCACTCCCTGTTTTGCCCAGTCAGAAAGGTCTGGTGAGGTGCGTCTCACTCCGTACTCTCGCTCGATTTCTTTATAGATATTAAGGAGTGACGGGGGTACAGGGTTGCCTGGTACACTTGAAAATGCGAGCCCGTCGGCTGCGCCCGGCGTGTGGTAGGGGTCTTGCCCAAGTATCACCACACGTACCTCCCTCGGTGCACAGAGATTAAATGCACGAAAGATACTCTCCTGCCCCGGAAACACGGCCTCAGAAAGATATGCCTTGGCGACCTTCGCCCGCAACACTGCAAAATACGGCTTCGCAAATTCACCTCGAAGCAGCGCGTCCCATTCAGGTCGAATGTCTAGTTTTTCTTCGCCCTCATGCATACTTAAAACTCGAGTGTGTGCTCATCCTTCGGATTAGGTACGATGGCGTCGAGGCCGAGGTAGTCACGGATACGCTGAGCCAAAAACATTGAGGACTTTGGCTCACCAATCGTCACAAATATTTTCTTCAGTGTCTCTCTGCCCCCTTCGACAAATTCAAGGAGATGGTCCATATCTTTGTGCCCTGAATACCCGTGGATGTTGTACATTTTTGCCTTTACCGCAATGTCGTCTCCATAGAGCCGCACTGTCTTTGCCCCCTCCGCAAGTCGCCGACCTGGGGTTCCTGCTGCTTGGTACCCCACCAAGAGCACTGCATTCTTTGGGTCTCCCAGATAGTGTTTCAGGTGATGCACGATACGCCCACCGTTGGCCATTCCCGAGCCCGCCATGATGACCTTGGGGCCTTTTGTTTCCCATATTTCCATCGACTCCTGTTTTGTTTCCGTAAAGTAGAGGCGGGGAAACTTAAAAATGTCGTCGCCACTCTTGATAATGTGTTGAGTTTCTTTATTAAAGTATTTTTCGCTCCGACGATATACCTCTGTTGCTTTTATTGCCAATGGCGAGTCCACATATATCTTCACATCGGGAATGCCGTGATGCTCCACCAAGTCGTTGAGCTCGAAAAGTAGCTCCTGCGTGCGCTCTAGTGAAAATGCGGGGATGAGGAGCACTCCCCCGTGCGCAATAGACTCGGTAATAATTTTGCGCAGCATCTCCTTGCGTTCGTCGCGATTCTCGTGATTGCGATCTCCATAGACGGACTCCATGAGCAAGTATGTCGCCCCCTTGATGGAGTCTGTGTCGCGCAAGAGTGGTGTAGGAGAATTACCAAGGTCGCCCGTAAATACCATCACTTTTCCATTCAGAGTGAGGAACATCATCGCCGAGCCCAAAATGTGCCCCGCGTCCTTAAACTCGCAAGAGAGTAGGGGTGTGATGGCGAATGGTGCGTAGTACTCGTGAGAGGTCCACAGTTTCATCGTGTCGCGTACGTCACGCTCGGTGTAGATGGGCTCACGACCACTCGCAACGGCTTCGTGCGCGAGTATGCGTGTCGTGTCGAGGAGCATGAGCTCCGTGAGCTCCTCGGTCGGTGGGGTGGAGTAGATTACTCCCTTAAACCCAGCCTTCACGAGCTTGGGGATGCGCCCAATGTGGTCGATGTGGGCATGAGTAACAAGAAGGACGTCGATAGAAGCGGCATCAAAAGCAAAGTCCTCGCGATTGCGATCGTCTGCAAATAAGTCACCCTGAAAAAGTCCGCAGTCGATCATCACCCGCTTCCCGTCTGCCTCAAAAAGAAAATTCGACCCCGTCACTGCGTCAACTCCTCCGAAAAATCCCACTTTCGCATGTTGTGTCATATCTTTTTATTATACCCCATGCGAATAAATATATATGCAGCAGTGAGTGCGCCGAGGGTGTCGTTAACGAGATCGGCAAGTGTGTCACCGAGGTCATGCACGTCTGCCCGCTCGATGAATGTCTGCGCAGAAAGTTCAAACAGCTCCCAAGCGAGGCCAACGGTCATCGTCACCGCAACGGCAAATACCACCACAAAGAGCGGGGTTGCGTCTTTTGTCTTTGGGAGATGTGAGCGATAGTACCAAGAGACCCCAAACAGGCCAACCCAAAGTCCGCCGAGTAAATGCATGGGTATGTCGAGCCACCAAATGTGAAAGTAAAGGTGCCAGTACACCGCGGCGCCGTTTAAGATGGCGATGAGCAATATGAGGGAGAGTAAATAGGTGGCGGGGAAATACTTCTGCATGAATAAGCTAATGGTAGCAAATAAAAATAAAAACAGCTCGCACGCACGTAGCGTCGCGAACTGTTTTTGAATCGAGTGTATTCGGAGGGAACCTAATGTGTATACAAGTGGGCAACCTCAGCCAG
>JAYTEB010000191.1:0-1176 GCA_043735605.1 Candidatus Lloydbacteria bacterium
AGGATACCGCATTATGCCACGCAGAGCCTATCGCGTTGTCGATCTCGTCCGACTCGACGTACCACGACGTGGCACATGTTACTGGTGAGTTTCGAGGCATTCATTTGGTGAAAAAGTTCAACCTGAGCATCAATAGATTCGATGGTTGCCCATAGTTTCCTCCCGCCCCTCCTGGGGTGGGTTTTCTTTTGCGGAGAGATGCATATAATGGACGAATGAATATCGTGAAAGCACTCGAAGAGCTCACACTTGAGGGAATAGAGGGGAATCATGACCATGTTATAGAGACGGTGCTGTCGAAGCTCTTTGTGCGTGGTGACGAGGTGTACAAGGCGTACAAGCATCGCACAGCAGACTTTGCAGACCTCGCTGACAGCGCAGTGCGTCGTGCATACATCGGTGAAGATTTTTTTTGGAATAATGCCATGGCACCGGATATTTATCAGGAGCTTCGTTCGGTGAAGCAGGATGACGGGCAGTTTATCCACACCGATAGTCACGACGCTGAGGATTGGTATATTGTCATGAAAAAAATAGATACCACGAGGGACTTAATGAGGACACTCGAGTCAGGTGCTCCGAGCCCTACCCAACTCAGGGAGTATGTGCAAGTCCTGCTCCGTCGACTTGAAGATCTCACTCAGGTGCGTCGCAGTGGTCTTCTGGAATTCTTTGATAAGGGCGTAGCCCATGTTCACGACGAAGTACTCGGGACGATGGGCTGGGCATATACCGCAGACCCGCATTTGAGTGTGGCTGATATCGAGCGGGCAGAGACTCTTTTGCGCAGCGCAATCAATAGCGAGCAATATTTTCAGCAGCCAATCGAAACACTTTCTGTGGTTATCGACGTAAATGCGGAAAACATACTTTTCCTTAATACTGGTGTATCGTTTATTGATGTGATGCCCCCAAAAGATGCATGGCGTGTCCACGACCATTATTTTATCGTATGTCGGACAAGTGCAGATGTATCGGCCCTTCATAAAGCGCAGCTTGCCGATGTGATACATGAAGCATATGGAGAAGCCCATGCCCGACCAAGCGAGGTGGTGAGAGTAGTGTATGAAATTGCGGCTGCACTTATTCAGGCGCCATACCGCAAAATGGTCGGACGTGAAGATCTCGCTCAGAAATATGCAGAATTTATAAGGCGCAGAAGTAATGACCTCGAAA
>JAYTEB010000192.1:0-19639 GCA_043735605.1 Candidatus Lloydbacteria bacterium
TGCCTTCTCTGTAACGCTCACCCCGGCAGTCATCGACGGGGAGGCAAAAGCACGAGAGATTCTCCGCTACAAGGTCACCATCACCAACGACACGAAGCAGATGCTCACACTCTATCCATGGGCGAGAGATGTCGACATGCTTGGTGAAGACACAAAAACCCAAGGCCTCGATCCCACTACGTCCCTCCTCTCGTGGCTGCAATTTTCTCGTGCAGAATTAGACATTCAGCCTGGAGCATCTGTGGACCTGCCCGTACTCGTGCAGGTGAATTTGCGCGCACGCCCCGGAGTCTACCATGCGGTGCTTCATGTGAGCGACGGACCAAATAGGGTTGAAGCAGAGGCGAACAGAGAAAAAACAGTGTCGCTCATGCTCAATATTCGCGTACTCGACGACGCCAATGAGCGTCTGCAGTTGGGTGCATTTGCAACAGACAAAAATTTATTTATGGGCGACAATGCGACATTTGGATTTCGGCTCGACAATACCGGAAACCGTGGAATTATCCCCACAGGAAAAATTCGCATTTTTGATCGCAAGGGTGAACAGGTCGACGTGGTGGAAATCAACAATACGGGGGACAGAATAGAGCCAGAAAAAAAACAACAACTAGCCAGTGTGTGGCAGTCGGGAAGCCACTTTGGAAAGTACAAAGCGATGCTCGATGTGTCATATGGAAAGACGGGGACCATCCAAGATACGGTATTTTTCTGGGTACTGCCGTGGAAAAAATTGCTTTCATTTTTTCTGACAATTGCGATTATTTGCACGGTGCTTGCGCTTTTATTCCACTCTTATACGACAAGTGGCGGGCGCAAGCTGGCACTCGTGCGTGGGGGACTTTCACGTAACGAAGATGAAGAGGTGGGCGACGGAGCAGAAGAGAATAAAAATGAAAATGAAGCGGAGGCAGAAAGTGACCGTGTGACTATATTTGGGCGAATGCTGGGGCTGTGGAAACGAAATGCTCTTGCTGCTATTCCCATAATGAAAAAAGAGGCATACATTGACGCACTCAAGGAAGTCGAGCACCCGCGGCCACAGCGTACGCGCCACTCTGCCGCCACGCCCCACTCATCAGCCGCCCCACTACAGCTCGCGTCACGGGTAAAAAAGATGGAGATTGACCCTGCGCATATACTTCAACTGAAGAAAAAGTAGAGATTCACTCACTCTATATATAGTATATGTATCTTCATACTCAAAAAGAGGGGCACGTTTCAGGCAGACCCCACTTGGGGTGTTTTGCTCCACTACACTTTTTTTTATATGTGGTCATGCTCGCAACCACTATATTTTTTCCCATCACTGCATCTTCCGCGGAGGAAGTCTCGCCGATGACGATGACCCTCACACCGCCGTACTTCAGCATCGCGCTTGGGGCTGGTACAGAGTGGTCGAGCTTGCTCAAGTTTTCTAACGGGAGTCTGTACCCACTCACTGTGCGCGTCGGTGTGCAAAATTTTCGCCCCAACGGGGGTTCGGGAATAGAATTTTTTGCTCCTTCAAATGAGCTTGCGACACTACCCTACGAGCTCGCGGCATGGGTCACCATCCCCGCGGGGGAGATCCGTGTACCCGCGGGGGAAACCATGCAGATTCCCTTCACAATTCGCGTGCCCAAAGACGCAGAGCCTGGGGGGCACTATGCCGGCATCATGGTGGGGAGTGAGACGGGTGGTACAGTGGAGGGCGGAGTCGGGGTGAGCTCAGCACTCAGCTCCCTCCTCTTGGTGCGCGTCGCTGGGGAGGCCGTCGAGTCTGGCTTCATCCGCGACTTCTCCACAGAAAACTTTGTCGTGCAGTCACAAGACACGTCGTTTCAACTTGAGTTTAAGAATACGGGAAATGTACACATCGAGCCAAAAGGGGAAGTGGAAATCACGAATATGTTTGGAAAGATGCGTGGGCGCATCACACTGCAGTCTGGAAATTCCTTTGGGCATATCCTCCCATTTTCGACGAAGAATTTTATGTTTACTTGGAAGGGCGAGACGAACTATCTGGACATAGGACTCTATCGTGCACGTGCAACGCTCTACTACGGAGAACAAGGAGAGAAGGTTGCCTACCACAATACCTACTTTTTGGTATTCCCGTGGTTGCCAGCACTCGCCATGCTCTCGTCCCTTGCTTTGTTTTCTTGGTTTGTGCGACGAGGTGTGAGTCGGTATGTCGAAAGCGCAGTGCGCATTGAGCAAAAAAATAACGGAAACAAAAGTAGCCCCAATGGGGCGAGTCCGGAAGTACCCCCCAAAGTGACCCTCGCCATGCTCCGTAACCCCATATCAGGTCGCAATCGGAGCAAGTCGCGACAGTCATTTTTTGCCTTCCTCGCTATTTTACTACTCGGAATGTCGCTCATCGGCTACTATTTTTACCAAGTATTTCAAGTCGAGCGGCAATTCCAAGTCACTGTCCAAAAAAACTCTGGAGAGTGAATCTGCTCTTTGGTGGGGGGATTTCACGCTTGCGGCATTGAACTTACGTAGCGAGGGGTTTCTTCTGTTTGGGAAACTTGCGGAGGCACCCGTGGCGGGGCTTGGTCTTCGCCTTGCGAAGCCTGCCACGCCGAGCAGAGGCACAATTTTTCGCTGGAAAAAATTGATGCCGTTTTCCCAAACAGAACAAACCCCGAGCAAAGACTTATCCACAGCTTTATAGCTATTTATCCACCCGTTGCGCACACGATGTTGTATAATACTCTATAGGTGTAATCTCCATAAAAAGGGAACACCATCCGAGGTGCGAAAGCTATCATCCCAATGATAAGGCGAGCAAGAGTAGAGAAAGAGTAGCAATTTCCACATAGAGCCGCCGTGTATCCCACGTACACAGCAGACACCAAGTAATTGTCGAAAATTGTTTGGTCCACATAAGCCATTATTCGTGCTCATTATTAATACAATTCTTTATGAATTCTCGTTCTTTCAAAAATCTCTCACGATCTAAAAAAATCGGAGCGTTTCTCATTGGGACCACCCTCGCATGGTCAGTCGGATTGCCACTCTATATAGGCAGTGCGTCGGCAGCAAGTTTATCATCAGTCAGTGATACGATTGTGAGCTCGGCTCCTTCGGCTGCGACGAACCACACCATTGTGTGGACGACGCCGACGGGAGTCGCTGCTGCCGAAACAATCCTCGTCACATTTGATCCCACGGGACTCAATTTTACTGTTGGCGCTCTTGTGGTCGCTGACTTCGTTGGTGAGACGGGTGTGACGGTGGTGGCTGCATGTGGCGCCCCTGCATCAGAAGCGACCCTAGCCGTAGGTGCGGATTCGTTTACCTTGACGATGTGTGCTGGTGACACTATCGCCGCAACGACGGTTATTACTCTCCCGATCCTCAACAACAGAATCACTAATCCCGCCGGTGTTGGATCGTACGTTGTGCGCATCACGGGAACACAAGTTGACTCTGCGGACACCCGCGTTGCCATCATCAGCACCGTGACCATGACGGCAAAGGTGGATACATCATTTACGTTCACCATCACCGGACAAGCCACAAGTACAAACGTGAATGGTACGACGACGACACTCACGACGACCGCAACAGCCATTCCCTTCAACACCGTTGCTCCTGGGGTAATTTACACCGCGGCACAGCGTTTGAACGTCACCACCAATGCGCAAAATGGTTTTCAGGTGACGGTGGTACAAAACCAAAACCTCCTTTCAAGTACGGGTGCTGATATCGATCTATTCATAGATGGAGTGGGGACAGCAGTACCAACAGCATGGGTGGCACCAGCAAACACACTCGGAAATCAAAACACGTTTGGTCACTACGGAATAACTAGTGAAGATGCCACACTGACTGCTGGTGACGAATTTGGCTCCGCACTCTTCGCGGGTAACTTTGACGTAGGAAACCCACGTCAGGTATTCTTTCACGGCGCTCCCTCAGATGGCCTCGCTGCAAATATTGGCTCGACCACTGTGGGATATCAGCTCCAGATTGGGTCACTCCAGGAAGCTGCGAATGACTACAATAATACTCTAACCTACGTCGCAACCCCAATCTTCTAGGTCGCAATCCATTGTTGGGCGATTTCTTCGTTGTCATCGTCGTGAGTCTTTGAGACGTACTCAAAGTACGCCTCAAAGACATCACTTCCTCGACGCCTCGAACTCATCCCAACACTGAATTGCCCTGAAACCCTCTTCAGCTTTGTGTTTGTCTGAACGAATAATGGTTTTTCTTTCTCGTTAGCCGTGATGCGAGAACGTGTATAGAGCACGCTTCGCATTTAATAAAAGAAAGGATTACCGCTCGGATGGTTATCCACACAATCGCACCATAGTTGGTGCGATTGTGGCTTTTGGGGAAGGAGAAACATGTGTATAATTACGTCCACGTTTATTTACTCGTAAGTAGTGAATTTGACCCATGATGTTAACCACACGCACACTGAGACCATTGCCTTTTTTCGCACGAGCACGATCACTATGGACTCTACGCACTCTGGGTACTCTTGGTATTTTTGTTTCCCTCTTTTTCTTTTCCCCGAACCTTGTTTTTGCACAAAGTCGTGTAGGGCTCACCATAAGTCCTCCCATACTTGAGGACCGCGTGGAGCCTGGTGCGGTCAATGTCTACACACTCAAGATTGATAACCAAGGAGACACAACCGAGGTGCTCTATCCGAAGGCTTACGACATCAGTGGAATATCAAAAAACGGACAGCCGGAGTTTGCCGATGACGAAGATGCCTCACAAAAAAAAGACCATCAGCTTTCTTCGTGGATTACTTTCGGTACTGAAAAAATAACCCTTGAGCCACTTGGCTCCGCCATACTCACATTTACGGTGCGTGTCCCGAACCCCGCCACCCCGGGGGCACACATAGGCACAGTGGCATTGACCCAAGACGCGCCGACCACAGTCAGGCAGGGGACGGGTGTGGGATACGAGGTTCGCTCCATCATCTCGCTCCGTGTCGCGGGGGACGTGATCGAGAAGGCGCGCGTGCGAGAATTTTTTGCAAATAGCAGCTTCTTCACCCGCCCTGATGTGCACTTCATTGTGAGTATTGAAAACGAGGGAAATGTCTTTTCGCGTCCTAAAGGATTTATCGACATCACCAACATGCTCGGCACAAAGGTGGAGACACTGCCCGTGAATGACGGTGGAGCAAGCGTTTTCCCCATGTCTGATCGCGAGTTTACCGCGGACTGGAAGTCCGAGAGCTTCCATATCGGCAAATACAAAGCAGAGATGACGCTCACCGTGGAGGGCGCACAGGGCTTCCAGTCGCTCCTCTCCACTGTCTACTTTTGGGTCATACCGACCAACGTCGTACTCCCTGCACTTGGAGGACTGCTCTTCTTCCTCGTAGTATTCTGGGTACTCTTGCGTCTGTATGTGCAAAAGCAGATAAGGAGAGCGACGGGTGGGCGCATGAGCACAAAACAAAGAGACGCGGCGTCACTCTCGCGGCTCTCCGTGGCGGTGATTGGGCTCCTTATTTCCGTCATCATCGGACTTATCCTTCTTTTGTTCTTGCTCGGCTAATAACGTCTAAATTTGGCGCACTTCGCGTTTTACATCCCAAACCAGTCGGGAAGTAGTATGGCGCATGCAACTTCTCCGACATCGCCCGGAGATAAGATACGCAATTGCATCCAAGCTTGGACGTTTTTTCCTTTGTTTTTGTTGAGGAGGGGAGTAGAATATAATTATTCTATGAAAAACTTTTTGGGAAACCTCGGCCAGCAAATGCCTAAAAAAATTACCTACCAGTATGCAACGATTATCGCTGTACTGGTATTGGTGGGGCAACTTACCAGCCAAAACATCTCTCTTGGCGTGCTTTCTTCTCGGGCAGTGGATAACATGGCTTCGGTGGTAGGTATGGGTGCTGCCGTACTTCCCAACGAGACAAGCACGATGGCCCAAGCACTGGAGAGTAGGGAGACAGAGCTTAACCTGCGCGAGCGTGCCATTGACGCAAAAGAACGCGAAATTCGCGCCGTCGTCCTCGAGGAAGCGGGAAAGCAGAACCTCCGGACACTCTTGGTAATAGCGGGCATCACGCTGTGCCTCCTTGCACTTATTGGAATGAATTTTTATTTTGACCGAAAACGAGGAATTGTACCCGCAACAAAAATAGAGCCTGTGACAAAAAAGGGTCCCCATGCACACGAGGGAGAGTTTCAGACAAGGCTTTAAAAAATAGAGGCCAAGGTCGTTGGGAGCTCTGGAAGACCAAGCCATAAAAAAGTTGTCTATTTTCCCTGAGCAATGGGCCCTCGCTGCACTTCTTTTGGTTCCATATTCAATATATAATTACCTTATGAGGTTTTCCCTGCTACTCCTTTTTATTTTTTCTGTTTCCCTCGCACTTCTTTTTGCTTTTACTGGAACTGCACACGCCGCCGTACTCTCAAGGGTGAGTGACCTCATTTCCACATCCGAACCTGCGGGCACCACTACTTCGCACACGATTACTTTTACTGCCACTACAATGATTCCCGCAGGAGGAAAAATAGTTGTGACCCCCGAAGCCTCTCTGGGCGTGTTTGACGTATCTGCCTCACTCGACTTTACTGACCTTGATTTCGCCACTGCCCCCACGTCGACTGGGCCATTTACAGAGCGCTCGCTCGCCACGCTACCGTCGGCAACTGACGACGGTGTCTCTATCGTATCGGGCACTTCAGGCTCCCTCACTATTACGCTTGGTTCAGGTGGCGCCTCACCCGTCGCCGCGGGGGAAGTGGTGCGTATTAAGGTGGGAAGTGTTGCTACGTTTGGGACTGTGGGTGATGCATACATCACCTCGCCCGCGGCGCTCGGGTCGCATCATGTGCGCTTCGAGACTCGTGACGCTTCAAATGCACTTATTGATTACGGCTCGACAGTAGTGGTGATGGTGGCCCCTGTCACATTGGGGCGTGTGGACACGAGCGACAACGTCCCACCCATACGCTCCAACGGATTGCCGACGGGCCTTTTGCCAGGGAGTACACAGAATGTGTTTGTATCATTCAATACAGACAAGCTGGCGACATGTAAGTACGCGACGACGTCAGGGGTCGCCTATGGCTCCATGCTCGCATCAACGATATTTACCAATGCGAATGCAGACCTCCTCCACTTTAAAACATTAGCGGTCGCCACAAATACCATCTACCAGCTGTATGTGCGTTGCCAAAAATACACCAACACGCCCAACCAAGACGACTACCTCATCACCTTTGAGATAGGAGTACAACCAGGGGTGCTCACTCCGCCACCACCCCCACCCGCATCCTCCGGTGGATCTTCTGGCTCCGGTGGGGGAGGGGGCGCTGGCGGGCCATTTTTGGGCGGTGGAGATGTCACCATAGAGGGTGTTGCGTCACCGCTCTCCCAGCTGGTCATCTTGAAAGACGGTGTTATCGAGCGGGAGACGCTGGTATCTCCACTCGGCAGCTTTTCAGAAAAATTTACTGGGCTACCTCGCGGCACCTATGCGTGGGGGGCATACATAAAAGATCCGAGTGGTAAAAAATCTTCGACCTATACATCAACGATTTATCTTATTGCACTGACGAATAATGTGATTGCTCCCGTACTTATTTCTCCAACACTGCGTGCGGCCTCGACGACGGTTGCGCTTGGGGAAGAGATAGTAGTGAGTGGCTATGCAATAGCGCTTTCTCCTGTACAAGTACTGATGAATAAGCAGGGCAATGCACTCACGGGAAATATTATTTCGGCGACGACAACGGCAAATGGAAATGGGTCTTGGTCACTCAGTCTAAAGACGACGGCCCTCCTGAAGGGGACTTATGAAATAAAAGCAGTTTCATTACTTCCGAACAACGACCGCAGCCTCATCAGCCCCATAGCATATGTGGGGCTAGGGGAGAATCCTAATCCCGACTTCTCAAATCGCTCCGACCTCAACAAAGACAAAAAGATAAATCTCATCGACTTCTCGATTTTACTTTTTAATTGGAAGACCACGGACGCCGTGTCGGACATCAACCAAGACGGAACAGTGAGTTTGACTGACTTTTCCATCATGCTCGCCAACTGGACGGGCTAAGCTTTCATTTTGGGCGCATTTCAGGCGTGGCTTCAAGCGAGAGTCCGAAGAACGTACTCCGAGTACGTCCATTCGAACATCTCGCTCTCGCCACAACCCAAACTGCATCCCAAAATGAAAGCTTATCGTGAAGCATTCAAATTATGAAAGTTTAGAGATAAAGAATACTGTATATGTTTACCATTTTCACGACCACTCACTTCTGGAATATCTCACTCGCACATTGGTTGGTACTGCTGTCTGTCGCCATAAGCATTTCTGGTGCGCTTGTGTACATTCGCGATATGAGGAGGGGGAAGTCGAGACCCAACCTTGTGACATGGGGGCTCTGGGCATTTGCCCCCTTCATTGCTACGGGAGCCGCACTCTCTGCAAGCGCAGACTCGTGGTCAACAGTGCGTATTTTTATTTCTGGGTTCGGCCCCCTTCTTGTATTTATTTCTGCATTTATTTTTTCACAAAGTTACTGGAAGTTGTCTACGCTGGACTATGTGTGTGGGACTCTCGCCATTCTAGCGCTCGCTGCGTGGTTACTTGCAGATTCACCTGTACTTGCCATACTCCTCGCAGCGATTGCGGACTTGTTTGCCACTCTCCCAACTATTATCAAGGCGTGGAGGTATCCCGAAACTGAGACTCTCTACACCTACCTCGTTGGGCTCCTGACTGCGAGTATCGTCATACCCGCAATACCGGTTTGGAACGTCGAAAACTCTACTTTCCAAATCTATCTACTCATGGCCAATGCAACACTATTTTTTGTTGTTCTCCGTGGTTACCTGCGCAGGAAATTTTAATTTTTTACAAAAACACGGAGGTTATTTTCGAGATAATACCAAATAATTCAGGACTGCTTTGGTCGTCTGCGCTATGTTTGTCTATCGTTCATTTTTTTGCTACATTACTTCGTGATATGGCTATTAGCGTAAAACTAACTGATCTCTCCGGACCACTACCCACCGCAACATATGATATTTATGATGCAGAGAATCGCGTGGGTATGTGCCAATTGCGACACAGCCCAGGGAGGGGCGAGACAATGCCGGAAGGATTCGAAAGTAATATTTATTACGAAATCGACGAACCCCATCGGGGGCAAGGACACGCAAAGGCGGCACTCAAGCTGATGCTTTCTGCAGCACGCCATGTCGGCCTCGGTGTGGTCATCCTCACTGTTGCGGAAGACAATATTCCCTCACAGCGAGTGATCGAGGCATACAACGCCGAGTTGCTTGCGAGTGAGCCAAGTGTGGATGGTGAAATCTATCGCAAGTATCGCATTACGCTTTAACAGCCACTCGTATCCACTACTTGTGCACATGTTGATTGTGCGCCATACGCAAACTCACGTATAATGTATTTAACTCTACCGTGGATGCAGTGGCGGGTGCGCGTTAGTAATTAATTGTACTTTTAATATATATGAGTTCGTTTCTACAAAAACTCAAAGGAAAAGGCGTCGGCATTGCGGACGACCACAGCATCTCTCCAGCTAACCTTCCCGTGAAGTCCGAGGTCCCCTCAGGGGTCACCCAGCTTCCTGTGGACGTGAAGCAAGGTGATACTGAGATTACCATCTATGCACAGGTCCCCGGTACCGACATTAAAGATCTCGACGTATCCATCGAGGGGGACAACGACGTCATCACCATCTCAGGGTCATCACACCGGCCAGAAGATCTCGTTACTCGTGCCACTGAGGGCGATGTGCACATAGGTCAGGGGCAACAGGTAAAAAGCGACGACGAGCACGACGGTTTTACCTTGGAAGAGTCTGTGTGGGGAAAATTTTTCCGACAAATCATCCTTCCACAAGAAGTCGATGCAACACTTGCTCAGGCAAAAGTAAAAGACGGTGTTCTGGTCCTCCATCTCCCACTGAAGGGTCATGCATCCAACAAAATGCGTATGCATGTTGAAAAAGTCGAATCCAACTCCTAACCACAGGCTCCATTTCTTTTGTTCATTTTTCATGAAGCTTCGTAGAATACAAATTCAGAGAGCAACCCTCCCCCTCGGTCGCGCCTTTTTTGTTGCGATACTCTTTTTCCTCGCACCCATTTTTGCATCAGCACAAACGGGGGGTGCCGTGCTTTCACTCACGCCCTCATCCGGTACATTTGGTGTAGGAAAAACATTCACCGTTCAGGTGCTCGTTGACTCGACCCAGTCGTTTAACTCCGCCAGCGCAAAACTCACCTTCGACAAAGAGATACTTGCGGTACAAACGGTATCAAAAACTAGTTCCGCACTTTCACTGTGGGCAGTAGAGCCATCATTTTCAAACACTGCGGGAACGGTGGACCTCGAGGGAGGGAATACCTCACCACTCACGGGAAAGAAAACCATACTCTCAGTCACATTTAAGGGCCTCAAAGAGGGAACGGGGAAAGTAGAATTCACTACAGCCTCTGTGCTCGCAGCAGACGGAAAAGGGACCGACATCGCGGGGGCAAAAAACCCTGCGTCGTTCCTTATTTCTGCGAGCGCTGTGGAGCCACCCCCACCACCCTCTACCCCTATACCCGACCCAGGGCTTTTGGGTCCGAAGCCCGAAGCACCCGACATCACCTCGACGACGCACCTCGACGAGAAGCTCTATTACAGTGCAGCAAAAGCAAAATTTATTTGGGAGCTTCCTCCTGACGTGACGGTGGTGCGCATTGCTTTTGACGTGAAGCCTGAAACGGTGCCTACCACGAGCTATGACCCCGCCATTAATGAAAAAGAGTACGACCAGCTTATCGAGGGGGTAATGTATTTCCATTTGCGTTATAAAAATGACGCAGGCTGGGGGCCCACCACACATAAAAAAGTACAAATCGACAAAAGCCCCCCCGCACCATTTGCGCTCGATATTGAAGTTCCCGCTTCATCGACAGACGCCACGCTCAAATTTTCTGCCACGGACACGCTCTCGGGGATCGATCACTACGAGATAGTTGTGGACGGGGGAAACTCGATAAAAATCCCACCGACGGAAATAAAGGCCGATGCATATATACTCACGGCGCAGGCACCAGGCGAGCATAGTGTGACACTCAAGGCATATGACAAAGCCGGCAATTACACTCCAGTAGATGCAAAGTTCACCATCGAGGGTGACACCGCAGCTGAGGCTGCAGCGAAAGCGAAAGCAGCTATCGACGAGGAGCCGAAGCCCACGGACTGGGGGCTTATCGCCAACATTGCCTTGGTCGCGATCATTGCATTTCTCATTGGGTACCTTTGGTATGAACGCAAAACGTTTCGCCGTGAAAAATATGTCGCAAAAAAAGAGTCTGATGAGCTGCGTGATAATTTGGGCAATATATTTGCTGCGCTGCGTGAGGAAATAGGGGAGCAGGTGGGTGGGCTCTTCCAGCGGCCAAATCCTTCTGCGCAAGACAGGGAAGTGATGGCGCACATTAACGAAGCGATCGACCTTTCCGAAGAATTAATTTCAAAAGAAGCAGAAGACGTCCGCAAGTTATTAATGTAACCTGTTTGAGCGCTGACACCACTGCTGCCTCGTTCTTCTTTTTTGAATAGCAAAGCCCTCGGGCTCGGACCGTGGCATTTTGCGAATACAGGATACTCGCACGATGTGGCAATATCATCTCTCGCTAACTCATTCTGTTTGCGCTGTCGAGTTACAAAGACTGTTGACGGGTCGGAAGCAGTGGCATCGTTGTCTGATCTATGGTGGGAAACGAGTAGGTGTTTCCATTGAAGCTAATTCAGAAATAGTTAACGAGGGACGGTGCAACATAAAACAACACGAGCCCCCTCTTGCGCGTACTCATTGTCCGCACCGCAGATAATTATCTTAACCTGTGCTATCGCACAGGTTAAGATAATTTGGTATACTCGCAATTATGCGAAAAATTGAACACGAAGCCGCAGTAGTTCGTCGTAGAACTAATATCCAAAAGGTTGTTTTGGGGACTGTAGCAACAGCGGGACTGCTCAGTGTTGCCCTCCTTGCTCCGAATGCGCTCCATGCACTCAGTATGTTTGATGGAGGGAAGGGGCGGCGCCTCAACCCCAAGTATCTTATCGGAAATGCTTTTGAGAAATTACTCGCGAGAAATTTTATTGAGTTTGTAAATACTGATAAAGGAAGATTTGTGAGACTGACCGAGTCCGGAAAGCTCAAGCTCGGCGCAATGGTAGCGCGCTCACCTGATGCGCGGGTGGTGAAACGGTGGGATAAACGGTGGCGTATCGTTATCTATGATATTAAGGAGAAACGTAAAGTAACTCGTAACCACCTCCAGCGGACACTACTTAATTTTGGATTTTGCAAACTTCAGAACAGTGTCTGGGTATATCCTCATGATTGTGAAGCCCTCATCATTATGCTGAAGACTGATTTTAAAATTGGCTCCGAAGTGCTGTATATGGTCGTAGAGAAAATTGAGAATGATATTTCACTCAGGAGGTATTTCGGACTGAGTTGAGGTGGGTCAAGTTACCCATGTTTCCACCGCGACTGCGAGCTTGCCCACAATTCCTTCAACGGTAGCGAAATAAACGCTCACAAGTATTTGATAGGCCTTTTTCGCACCTTGGGCAATTATCTTAGCCTATGCTATCGCACACCTTAAGATAATTTTTTTTAGAGATGTACATAGGAAGAGTTTGTGAGGGAAAGTATGACATGAAAAGCTTTAGGGGAAAAGTTTGAGATTTGCGAATCGGAGGGCGGGGTAAAAAGTTACGCCACCCTTTGGGGGTGGCGTTGTGGTGGTGCAGTACTCTGTCTAGTAGAAGCTGAGCTGGGATGTGTCGACCTTAATCCCGACGTCACACTGCTTTTTCACGCTCGTTCGGTAAGCTCGTGAGTGTAGCCCTGCTTTTTTAGTCGGGCGATGCGGGCGAGCGAAGCGCATTGGGACACAACGTATAGCCCAATCCAGATGAGTCCAATTTCCCACACCGGGAGAGGCCAGAAAAAAATAGTCAGCGCGAGCGTCACCCCAGATGCTTCACCAACTGAAATAAATGCCCCCGTGTAAGGAAATCTAGAGATGAAGCAGTGGTTGAGTGCGATGCAGAGAGCCCACATGAAGGCCGGTGGGTTTACTCCGGACTTGGTCAACATATTTTCGTAAAGTGAGTCTGTCATCCACGACACAAGTAGCGTGAGTACGAAAAAAAGAAAACCGATAACAAATCCCTGCTGTGCAGATGCACACTTTAATATTTTTGAATCCATAACCCCGCCTCATAAAAAGAAAAAATCTTTTATATTATTATCACCTTACATGCACTCTGTCCATCGCCACTTCCTGCACCACGGAGTATAAGGGACTGAACTGTGGAAAACTTTTATTGCGTGAAAAATCTGTTGTTGTTGAGCCACGCTACCACCCTCTCTGATGTGTTGATTTTGAGTATAAATTAAGCCATTTTTGGTGTTTTTTTGGTAAAATAAATGACATAAGCAATCCATTTTGGAGGAGGGCTATTTGTTTTATGCACGACCATTTACGAAACTACTTTTTCCGAGCACGAAGCGTTTTTTCGTCATGGGCGAGGGCATTTTTTGGGAAAATACTGACATGGCAATTTCGACCACGCCGTGCGACCTCCCTTGGAATGCGTACCATTTTTGGTGTGCTCGTCATTCTTTTTTTGGGTTGGTTTTTTGCCCGGTTTGTGGTCGCGGGGAAAGAGGAAAATGTGTACATTTTCCCTAGTGCGGTGAATGCCGACGGATTTGAAAATAAAGAGCAGGCACTTGGTCAGGACCTCTCGAGTGCTGCGGAGCTTCCGGACTTTACGCGTGAAAATTCCGCTTACGTTTTTTTTGGTACAGCGCTCGAGGTGGCTTCGTCAAGTAATGAGAGCAGCCCCCCTCCGGAAACAGAATCTTTTCCCACACCACAAGAGGTTTCCGTGACCGCTCCGGCAACTCCCACAACGGAAGTACTCGTACCCGAAGTGACCTCGCCCATACCCGCACTTGTGCCCACCGCTGTTCCATCGAGCGAGGACCCCCTTGCCCCCATGGAGTCACCAAGTGCACTTCGTGGAATGCTCGAGCGACTTGCCACACTATTTTATCCCACCCACGCACTTGCGCTCGATATGCCGGAGGTACCCATGAATCTCTTGCCACTTTTGAATGGGGACGTGGACACAGAAGCGACAACAACAATCACTACCCCCACAGACGCGACTTCGACGGCGATCTTGACGGAAAGCACAAGTAGCTCCGACGCATATTCTGTCGCACTCTGCACGACATTGGGAAAACTCTGTCACATACTTCTGTACGAGGGATTTGGGCTCGGTGGTGCACTCGACGGCCAAACATTCTCGGCGGCCACGCTCGAGGTGTCTCTCGCTTACCGCGGCGAGTATTCCTCTTCGGAATACGACCGCGTGCTCGTGCGCGCATACCATAATGGCCGCTGGGAGTTCCTCGGTGAAGCTACGGTAGAGGGAGATGCTTCAAATGGAAAGCGTGGTGGATACCTTTCGTTCCCACTCACGCAGCTTGCGGCATGGGGTGACCTCGCTGAGCTCAAGATCGCTCTGGAGTACGACCGCACAAGTGCCTCAGACGCTGCGCTTTATGTGGACGGTTTGTGGGTGAATGTACAATACGCAAGTACTGCAAGTGATGCCATGACTCCCGAGGAGCTCTCCCTTTCAGGGGCAAATATTCATAGCACACTTTTTGCGAGGGACGCGGAGGCCCGTCGCGTGCGTCGCGATGTGCTCGACGCGCCATCCGGAGCACGCATCACTCTTACAAACTTCCAAGAGCACGCTGATGCAAAAATAATATTGAAGACCGACAAGGCGCTCTACCGTGTGCTCGGCTCAGGTGCAACATATTTCAATGTGACCAACGACGGCGATGCACCACAGGAGGTGCGGCTTCAATTTCATTTTAGTGAAGGGGATGCGACGGTGCGCTCTATCGCGCAGTTTGTGCGCAACGCCCCCCATGCGACACTCGAGCCAAAGGTGGACGACATAGGATATTTTTGTGATGCAGGATGGACCGCGAGTGGCACTGTCGGCACGTATCGGTGTGGAGCAGATGATCTTGCGCGCCGCTGCGATAGTCTGAATACCGACCGCACAAATTGCATTGAAGAATCGCTTCAGGTCGGACTCACGGAGGGGTTGAGCTATCGCGACTTTTGGCAGCCAAGAGGAGTGCAGCAAGGCCCTCTGTCGGACGAGCTTGGTGTGCTTGGAAATGCAATGAGTCGTCTCTTGAGCGACCTCCCAGAGGGAGCAATTCCTTCTTCGTATGCCGCGACGGCGCACCTCCTTGATTCTGTCTTGGTGAATCCTGGGCAGACGCTCTACTTCCGCGCAGACATCGAGGTGCCACTGAACGGTCGCGGAGATTTTTCTATTGAGGCAGTCACTCCGCTTGGGGCTTACGGGCTCGTAGATGCAGGATGGGATGGTTCGTGGAATTATCAACTCCCTGTTTCGATTGACGACGAGACCATTTCAAGCGAGGGAATGTTTGCGGTACCCATTACGCTCGACGATGCAGGAGATGACTTTTGGACACACGTGCGTCCCGACGGGGCGGACATTCGTCTCACCGACAGCACGGAGACAGTGGAGTTGCCGTATTGGCTGGCATCGTTTGACTATGCATCGCAGCAGGGCCTCTTGTGGGTTCGTGTTCCTGAAAAAACAGAAAATGCTACAACGAGTGTCCATGTATATTTCGGTGATACGAACGCGGTGTCCGCATCAAATGCCACGGCACCCTTCCGCACAGAAGAGATGACGGTGCGCGGGATGCTCTTTGGGGGAAACCAAAAAGACATGATGCTCCACGTGATAGCACTCGACGAGCACACACGCGTCGCGGTGGGAGAGGGGAGCCCGCAAATTTTAAAGAAGGGTGAAAGTGCGTTGTTTGAAAATGTACTTTCAGGAAGCACAGTTTTGGCCGACGGACCCATCGTCGCCTCAGTCGAAACACTTGGTGCTCATGCGGCCTATGTGCCTATGGGGTATGCGGGACTAGACTTTGTGTTGCCGGGGGTCGGTACTGATGCTGAGCTTTCGCTTGGAATTCCCGCGGAAGTACCCACACATGCAAGTGTACAGCTCGCTCAGGATCTAGAGGCGATAGAGCCAGTCTTCGGCTCTATCGTTACGCGCCCGGTGACCCTTTCAGATTCGGAAAGTATACCCCTCTCTGCTGACAACGATGTGGTCGCAATGCTCTCAAGCACATCTGTACTGCGCCGAGGGGTACTGTCGCCGCTTTATCCACTCACCGCGGAAGATCTCTTTGGATTTGCGCTTGGAAAAACTATGGCGAGTGCGGCCTACGACGGGACTGCATTTACTGCACTGTGCAGTAGTGGGGCACGCAAAGGAGAGGATGGTCGCCGCCGTGGCACCACCTCAGTATTGCCTCACTGTATTTCCGGGAGTCCAGTGAATGCGGATGCGGTGCGCATGTTTGATGCCACCCATCCGTATAGCGCTTTTGACGTTACAGGAGAGCAGTCTACCGCGTATCTTCCTCTCTCTGAATTTGCTGAAGAATATATTTCACCAATCGAAGCTTCTTTGGTTTTGGTGATCTGCCCACCTCCATCGCGCACGATGGACTTCGCGGTGTACGACCCTGAAGGTGGGGTGATCGCGACTTCAACCTGCGAAAGCATCGGGGGCCGTCCCGGAAAAGCATTGCTCGCCCCACCCACAAGTGGAGTTTTTCCTCTTGGTTTTCGTATTGCGCGTACGAGTGCTACTGCAACACCATTTTTAGCCTCCATTCTTCCTGCAAAGGGTAGAGACGAAGTTGTCTTAGATGGAAGTGAAGTAAGTGTACTCCTCACAAGCCCTGCACTTTCGCGTGCCGTCGGTGGTGGACGCCCCCACCTCACGCTCGGTGACGTTGCCTTCGTGGTCCCAGGAGAGCACCGCAAGCTTGACCGCGACGAGGATGGATCCGAAAAAGAACATATCGACACATTGCTTTCCAAGGACCGTGAGTTTTCTGTGCGTGAAGTTCCCAAGTTTCGTTTTCAATACAAGCGGCAGTCTAATACATTTATGCAAAACATGCGTGACGTGCTCGGGGTCACACCTTTTGTTGTTTCGAAGGTACTCTTGAAGCATCCACTTTTTGGTGATGTGCCAATGGAATACGAGGTGACCTATGGTGAAAATAATGAGTGGTCGCTCTCACTTCTGGACGTGACACGAAGCATACACCCAGGTAAGTACACTCTCCAGATTGAAATTGAAGAAGGCGGTACAACTTATTTTGATGAGTTTGATTTTTATTGGGGAGTGTTGGCGATTAATTACAAAAAAAGTATCTACACCCCAGGTGAACATGTTGATATTTCTCTCGGTGCAATTTCCAACAACGGAAACACCATTTGTGATGCTAATTTAAAGCTTTGGATAACAGACACTACGGGGACAGAGACCGAAGTACCCGTCTTAACCTCAGGGAAATGTAACGGCAACAACGTCGTCGATGTCCCCGACTACACTTCGGGTTATGACATTCCCGCATCAGCAACGGGAACGTACAGTGTGAAGCTGGTGCGATTTGACGGTGAGCAAAATATTGCAAGCCAAGTGAGTGACAGCTTCGAGGTGCGTGCAAGTGTGCCCTACGAGATCGAGCGCGTTGGCCCCACGCGTATCTACCCTTTGGCGCATTACCCGATGAAAATTCGCATTCGTGCAAACGAAGCATTTGAGGGGAATGTCGTGGAGCGCCTCCCCGGTGACTTCGTGGTTATTGATCGTGGGAACGCAGATTTACAGTGGGGGGACACCGAGCATACGTTCATTACCGCAACGTGGGGAGTTAAGCTTGAGGCAGGTGGATTCATTGATCTTGAATATATTTTTGATGCGGGGGATCGCTCACCGTATCTTTATTTACTCGGACCACTGCGCATGGAGAGTGCGCTTCTGGGTGATGCAGGGAACTTTTCTGAGAACCGACAATGGCAAATCGCATCTGATGCTGCAGGAAAAATGTTGCTCTTTTTGGAAAACGGCCTGCCGCTTCCTTCGGGGTGGACATGTATGTCGTGCATCTCCACTGATACATTTTTCGAGCGACTTGCCGTAGGTTCTACGACATACGGTGGGCTTGGTGGGGTCGCGACGCATACACCAACAGCAGTTGCCACCGTGGACATCACCACGTCAACGGGGGTTGGCCCAAATACCACAAATAATTTAATAAACACACCTCTTGCCCATACGCACACACTGACGCCCGACGTTTCCGGTGTGTCGAATCTGCCGACATATAAAGACCTGCGCGTTATCCGTTCTAACAGTGCGGGAGACCCTGCGACTATTCCTGCCGGAGCGATCGGTATGTTTGACATAGCATCATCCTCACTTCCCACTGGGTGGTTTCGCTACGCGCCACTGGACGGACGCTATGTGCGAGGGGCGTCGTCCACCGCGACGGGTGGCGCAAATACGCATAGCCATTTTGCAACGGGAACCCTCGCTGCCCCAGTGCAGTCAGGTGTTCGCCAGCAAGGTGGTGTGCCAAACGGCTCGGCCACAGTGCTCCATACACACAGGCTCTCTACGACCACGACGGATACGATAAACAACGAGCCTCCGTATGTTGAGGTGCTGTACGCAAAATTAAACACTGCATCAGCAACACCGAACTACCTTATTACCATGTGGGACGATACGCCACCGAGCGGATGGGCTTTGCTCTCCGACTCTGGCGGCGCATTGAATGGAAAATTTTTGAAGGCATCCACGACATACGGCACAACGGGAGGGCTCTCTTCGCACGCGCATGCAAACATTAGTGGCGCAACTACGACACAGACGACCACATTCAACGGTCACAACGTAAGTGCGAGTAACGCACAAGCACCAGCGGCACATATTCACGACGTCGCGCTCACTTCGTTTTCGGACGACAGCCATTTACCAAGATATGTTGAAACTATTTTTGCAAAGCGCTTGACGGGGATTTCGATACTTACACAGGACTCATATCGTTTGTATGCAAATGCGAATGTGCTTACTCCGACAGATCCGTGGCCTTCGGGGGGGAGTGATCTTGCTGAAAATACTCCGATAGACACCTCAGATATTGCGATGATACCGACCGACAATATTCGCCTGCGCATGAATGTGTGGGTAACGAATGCGACCTCGACGGTGGGTGCACAGGCATACAAGCTCCAATATGTTGCATCGACCGACTGTGCAAATGCACTCAACTGGACCGACGTGGGGGCGATAGGCTCGGGTGGGCTCTGGCGCGGATACAACAATACGAGCGTGGCAAATTATGCGACACTCACTTCAAACCTCCTCTCATCGTCCACGGTGTCGGAGGCGTATGCGGAAGAAAACAATTCTACGAGTACCCCCACGCAAATCGCAATCGGTGGAGTGGGGGAATGGGACTGGGTAGTGAACGATAATTTGGCGGCGGCAAATACAACGTATTGTTTTCGCATGGTGAAGTCTGATGGCACACCACTCGATGCGTATTCAAACTATCCGAGCATCCTCACTAACGCATCGCCCGACCAGGCAATACTCTCTATTCCCTTTGATAACGAAAAAGTAGGCACCACAACACCCGCATTCCAGTTT
>JAYTEB010000193.1:0-2949 GCA_043735605.1 Candidatus Lloydbacteria bacterium
ATATTATTACCTAATACCAACCCATATGGCAAAAGTACTTGGAATCGATCTCGGAACAACAAATTCGGCAATGGCCATCGTCGAGGGGGGCGAGCCAAAAATAATAGAGAATGTCGAGGGAGTGCGCACTACCCCCTCTATCATTGCGCTTTCAAAGACCGGAGAGCGCCTCGTTGGGCTTTCTGCAAAGCGTCAGGCGGTGACGAATCCCGAAAATACACTCTACGAGATCAAGCGCCTCATTGGGCATAGCTTCGAAGAGGAGTCGGTGCAGCGCGACCAAAAAGTGATGCCCTTTAAGATCGAGCGCGGCGACAACAACGGCGTGAAGGTCAAGATGGGCGACAAGTCCTATCGCCCCGAGGAAATATCCGCCATGATGCTCGCCAAACTGAAGGCAGATGCCGAGGCAAAGCTCGGTGAGAAGATCGACGATGCGGTCATCACCGTGCCCGCATACTTCAACGACGCGCAACGGCAGGCGACCAAAGACGCCGGCACCATCGCGGGCTTCAATGTGCTCCGCATCATCAACGAGCCTACTGCAGCTGCACTTGCGTACGGTTTTGATAAAAAGAAAAATGAAAAAATCGTGGTCTACAATTTTGGAGGAGGTACTTTTGACGTATCCGTGCTTGAGGTGGGTGACGACGTCATCGAAGTGAAGTCTACCGACGGCGACAGCCACATGGGCGGGGGAGATATCGACCAGAAAATAATGGCGTGGATTGTCGAGGAGTTCAAAAAAGAGTCCGGCATCGACGTGTCGAAAGACGTGCTTGCAACGCAGCGCCTGAAAGAGGCCGCAGAGAAGAGCAAGCATGAGCTCTCCAACACGATGGAGTCGGAAATCAACATTCCCTTCATTACCTCAAACGCAGAGGGCCCAAAGCACCTCCTGATGAAAATGTCCCGTGCGAAGCTCGAGGAAATTGCGATGGAGTATGTCGACCGCTCGATAGAGATTACCAAGCGCGCAATGTCTGCGGCGAACCTCACGGTGGGAGAGATAAACGAGATACTGCTCGTGGGTGGCCAGACGCGCATGCCGCTCATGATTGCCCGCGTCAAAGAGCTTTTTGGTAAAGAGCCAAACCGCACCATAAACCCAGACGAAGTGGTGGCGGTCGGTGCCGCCATCCAAGGGGGGATTTTGAAGGGCGACGTGAAGGACATTCTCCTTCTCGACGTCATCCCACTTTCGTTTGGCATCGAGACGATGGGTGGCATTGCGACGAAATTGATCGAACGCAACACCACTATTCCTGCTTCGCGTTCACAGATATTTTCCACCGCAGCTGACAATCAGACTTCGGTAGAGGTGCACGTGTACCAAGGCGAGCGGGGGATGGCTGCAGACAACAAATCTCTCGGGCGCTTTATCCTCGACGGCATCCCCCCCGCACCGCGCGGCATGCCTCAGGTAGAGGTCACTTTCGACGTGGACGTGAACGGTATTCTTTCTGTCAAAGCCAAAGACAAAACTTCAGGCAAGGAGCAGTCTATTCGCATCGAGGCGCGCTCCTCACTCTCCAAGGACGACATCGAACGCATGAAGCAAGAGGCAGAGGTGCACGCAGACGAAGACAAAAAGAAGCAAGAGGCAGTGGAGGTCAAAAACATTGCAGAGTCCTTGGTCTACACTGCCGAGAAGGCGCTCAAAGACAATGGTGACAAAGTGCCGGCAGATATCAAGGCTGACGTAGAGGCAAAGATCGCTGAGGTAAAAAAGGCCAAAGAGGGTACGGACATCGATGCACTCAAGAAATCTACCGAAGAGCTTTCAGCAGCAATGCAAAAAATTGGCGAAGCGATGGCCAAGGAGGCGAGCACGCACGAAGCCCCACCACAAGCTCCACCCGAAGGGGGAGCTGCCGCAGGTACTCCACCCGAGGGGACGGTACACGACGTGTAATACTCAAATATCTTCGATCTCTCCTGATTGCTTGACATAAGCACAATTTGCTCTAGTTTGAAACATAGAGCAGTTTTGAGCGCAGCCACCTTTGACCACTTTGGTCGTCGAAGGTGGCTGCGTTCAAGAGCCGATCTTCATTATCGGTCGCTTGAGTCTCGTCATTGTGGCGCGAACAAGCTCAGTGCAGCATAGGAGTGAGTAATGAAAAGAGAAATTTTGACAACAGTCAGCTGGGACTATACGAGGCATGGAATGGTCCCACGTCGGACAAACATACAACTCGAAGGCCTCAATCAACGTATCACCAAGTTTTCTGCCGCCGCCATGCTTGGTGGTCCGGGTCTGCATATCTCAGTTGAGTTTGATGCGGAAGACACAAGGGGGAGTCGCGAGTCTCTGTCGGTGACTGAGGCGCAAATCGTGCGTCTCCTCAATGATCTGAAGCAAAAAGGCATAGTTGTTGGTGCCGCACAAATGTGGTCCCACAAGTATTTGGAACTATTTGTTGATGCCCTACCCAAAAAGGGGAATTTTTCCGAAAACGCGGTGCAGCTCAGCATCCATATTTTCGAAGCCTTTGGGGTGCGAAAAGAAATAATTACCGAGCCTCGCATCACTCAGGAAACATTCATACCCCAGACTGGTGGTAGCGGCTACGCATCCTATGGATTCGAGCTCGGGCAAAAACTCGGCTTAAGAAGCTAATCACCCCACACACAGCGCCCCATGCGCTGTTTTTTTATTACTGTGACCCTTTACACTGTGGCTTTCCAAGCTTTTGGAGCAGAGGGAGTATTGTGAAAAGCATCAAAGGACTGGGAAGAGTAGTTTTTGGAAAATAGTTGACAAGTTGAAATAGCAGAGTAAATTAAAATCAGACAAAAAGTTAGGGGTACGCTGATGTTCCAAACAAGTGACTACAAAAGTTTCTTGCCGAATTGGTTCAAGAATCTCTGTATTGTGGCATGGGCTACGGTATTTATGTTCATGCTCTCGCGAGTTGTTTTTCCAAGTTTGCAGAACAACGCCGA
>JAYTEB010000194.1:0-7178 GCA_043735605.1 Candidatus Lloydbacteria bacterium
CTAGCGGAACTAACCGTTAAGGCTAAATACTACTTAGTGATCGATAGTGAACTAGTACCGTGAGGGAAAGGTGAAAAATAGTCCGGGAGGACGTTGAAATAGATCTGAAACCATACATCTACAAGGAGTCAGCGAGGTGCATCATTGTGCATTCGATGATATCAATTCTGAAAAGGAGGAGGTCCGCTCGCGCGGGGCTGGGTTGAAACAATACGCTTTCGCGTTGCGACCGGTACCTTCTCCCTCTTTTCAGAGTTTGGATCAAATATCGAATGTACAATGATGCACCTCCATGGCGTGCCTATTGAAGAATGAGCCAACGAGTTAATGCATGCGGCCGCCTAAACCCATCCGGGGTGGAGGCATAGGGAAACCGAGTATGAATAGTGCGACCAATGTCGTATGCATTAGACCCGAAACCTGGTGAGCTTGCCATGAGCAGGGTGAAGTTTGTAGAAATACAGATGAAGGCCCGAACTGGTTAGTCGTGCGACTCTATCGGATGACTTGTGGCAAGGAGTGAAAAGCTAATCGAACTGGGAAATAGCTGGTTCTCTCCGAAATATGTTTTGGCATAGCGTCTGAAGTACCCCTGGGGGGTAGAGCACTGGATGGGCTGAATAGGGAGAAATCTCGTCAATCCAACCAAACTCCGAATACCCAGGATTAACGTTTCAGGCAGTAAGACTCCGGGGGCGAAGCTCCGGTGGTCAAAAGGGAAACAGCCCAGATCTCTAGTTAAGGTCCCTAAATCTATGCTCAGTGCAGTTTGAAGGAGGTGGGGTTTCTTCGACAGTGAGGAGGTTGGCTTAGAAGCAGCCATCCTTTAAAGAAAGCGTAACAGCTCACTCACTAAGAGACCCTGCGCCGAAGATAATCGGGGCTAAGCATAGTACCGAAACTGAGGACTTGTCGTTTTTTCGAAAACGGGGAGTGGTAGGAGAGCGTTCCAATCCGCGTTGAAGCTTAAGCCGTGAGGCAAGGTGGAGCGTTTGGAAGTGCGTATGTTGGCACAAGTAACCGCAATGCAGGTGAGAACCCTGCACGCCGAAAGACTAAGGTTTCCTTTGCGATGATAATCAGCGAAGGGTTAGTCGGTCCTAAGGGGATGGTGATAACCGAACCCGATGGATACATGGTTAATATTCCATGACTTCGCATGTATGCGATGGGAGGACGAAGTGTAGTATGTAGAGCCCATTATTGGATTTGGGTCTGCGTCATAAGTGTACGATCTAGGCAAATCCGGATCGTTTTCTTCAATGATAAACGCAAGCGACGTGGCTAGTTGAGGGTTCGCCCTTGGTGAGTCTACAAAGCACGCTTCCGAGAAAAATCTCTAAGCTTCAATACATGCGGAACCGTACCGAAAACCGACACAGGTGGTCACGTCGAGAAGACGAAGGCGAACGAGTGAATGTTTCCCAAGGAACTAGGCAAAAAAGCAGCCGTAACTTCGGGATAAGGCTTCCCCACCTCCGGGTGGGGCGCAGCGAAAGTTTGTCTGGCAACTGTTTACCAAAAACACAGCTCCCTGCGAACACGTAAGTGGATGTATAGGGGGTGACGCCTGACCAATGCCAGAAGGTCAAATAACTGTGGTGCGATTATATCAAGCTGGCGGTTATAAGCCCTGGTGAATGTCGGCCGTAACTATAACGGTCCTAAGGTTCTCGGTCTCCACTGTAAAGGTGAGATCGAGAAGGACTGGGACTGTTATAGGTGTAGAAAGAAAATAAAATTTCTTTATTAGTGCTCAAACGCCATGAAAACTCAGAAGTTTTCGCGTCGTTTTCGCTAAACAAAGTAAACAAAATAAATCATTACGAAATTCAAAAGCTACCTACAATGCAGGAATGTATTGTTAGTCCAAACGTGGTTAACGAGAGACCAACACCACGCGTCCGACTCGAGCAATCGAGGGATGAAGATAGAGTCCAACTTGAGGAATAGTTGAGCGAAATTCCTTGTCGGGTAAGTTCCGACGCGCACGAATGGCGTAATGACTGGACAACTGTCTCGGGAAACAGCTCGGTGAAAATACAATGGGGGTGAAGATGCCCTCTACCTGCAGCTAGACGAAAAGACCCCAGGAGCTTCACTGTAGCTTGATATTGCGTGTACGTGCAGACTGCGTAGCATAGATGGGAGAGGTTGAAGTATAGATTTCGGTTTATATGGACTCGTCAGTGAAATACCATTCTTTGTGTATGTACATGCTAACCTGAACGGTAAAAACGTTCGGAGACAGTATCTGGTAGGCAGTTTAAGTGGGGCGCTTTCCTTGGGCAAATCATATCGATGGTTTGCCCAAGCCAAGGCGCCTCCAGAACGCATCATCGTTCATAAAAAAAATAAAACAGGGGGTATTACGAAAGATCGTAAATTCGTAATAGGCATCAGCTATATCGGTGAAATCTCGCAAGAGACAACACCGAGGGAAGTCATTCAAGCAATTGGATTGACCCCGTAGAGACTACACGCTGATCTTGTCTTCTCATGAGAGAGTACAAGAAAGATATAGTCCGACCTCACGGGTGACCGTGAGAGGCAAGCAGAAATGACTTGCCCGCAACCTTTCGTCCAGAATGGTTAGCGTAACAACGTGCCTAAAAAGTAACGGAGGAGTTTATTAAGGTCAACTAGGCGCGAATGGACACCGTGCCGATAGTGCAATGGCAAAAGTTGGCTTAACTGCAAGACGTGAATGTCGCGCAGACGCGAAAGCGGAACATAGTGAACCGACGGTATGCATTAGACGCAGCCGGAGATTATCTGATAAAAGTTACCCTGGGGATAACAGGCTAGTTCTGCCCAAGAGTCCATATCGACGGCAGAGTTCGGCACCTCGATGTCGGCTCATCTTATCCTGGGGCTGGAGAAGGTCCCAAGGGTTTGGCTGTTCGCCAATTAAAAAGATACGTGAGCTGGGTTCAGACCGTCGTGAGACAGGTCGGTCTCCTATCTGCTGCAGGCGTTGATTCTTGAAGAGATTTGCTTCTAGTACGAGAGGACCGAAGTGAACTGACCTCTGGTCTACCTGCTGTCATGCCAATGGCACCCGCAGGGTAGCTAAGTCGGGAAGGGATAAGCGCTGAAAGCATCTAAGCGCGAAACCCACTCTAAGATTAGGAATCGTTGAGACCCGTGAGAGATGATCACGTGATAGGCTTTAGGTGTACGCACAGTAATGTGTTCAGCCAAGAAGTACTAATTTGTCGACTTTATTGGGAACCCAGAAAATCAATTTTCTCGCAGTAATGCTTGGAAATGATTTTCGACCGCGCACAACTTTTCGGGAAGTGTGCGAGGGTTCAAAGAAAAATCAAGCAATATTTATTGTTGATGATTGTGCTTGTGTTGTTCGATGATCAGACCTTTTGCATGTTTTGTAATAATTTTGACGACCTGCTAGGTTTTCCTTCAGCAAGTTTGGAAGTAGTATAGCTCATACAACTTCTCAAACATTGCTTCAGTGTAAACCGTCGCATGTCATTCAAAATAATTACAAAAAAATATAGAATCCTGAAAGTTTGTGCATTTCATTGAGGAAAACCTCAATGCGTGCTTGTTTTTTGTGGGGGTATCATCCAGAGGCCTAGGACCTCAGGCTCGACCTGAGTAACGCGGTGTTCGAATCCCGCTATCCCCACCGAAGTAAACCTCGGGTTTGCTTCTTCAATGAAATGCACAAAATAAAGAATATGTAGATAGTGATAGTGGTGGCTTGGCGTCGTGGATCCACCCGGTCCCTTTCCGAACCCGGAAGTTAAACGCGATTGCGCCGATGATACTCGACACACATTGGGGAAAGTAGGTAGCTGCCACGATCACTGCATAGATATTTTTCTTCCAAATTTCGCATCACTCCACCTTTTTGGTGGTTTTTTTGCGTGCGACCTGCTATGCTTTATGAAGAATTATTGTATGGGGTGAAATGTGAATAAGGTTAAATTTAGTACCCTCGACCGGTCGTTGGTCGAATATTCAGAGGAATTAGGGAGGCTGAATACTGCAAAACGAAAAGTTTGGACTGCCATGTTTCCAGCTATCATAGAGGTGATTGCGCTCGAGCGTGTTCTGGATCATGTCGTCTCTCTTGAAAGACTTATTGCGATGGTCGGTACACGCATCGAAGAACATTACCAGAGTACGTCGATGCAGGAAAAGTTGAAGCCTGGTCGATATATCCACGAAGGGCAGATTGTGCTCGCTGTCGATGCTAAAAATAAAATTATTCACGGAGCGATACGATGGGCGCTTGCATGCGAAGTCATCAGAGACTCAGCTAGTGGATATGTGGTGCAAGAAAGTAAGCGAGCTTGAGCTCGTTTTTTATTTGCAAAATTGCACACCTCTGCTTGAGTGTGGGTAGTCAAAAAAGGAGTTCCCAGTGCGCAAGGCCCTCACCACACAGCGTATTTTTATTCCCAAGTCACTCGATATGGAGCAGCTGCTCGAAGTACTGTAGCCAAACCCCGCATGAGTGGGGCTTTTTATCTACCCAAATTTGATGAGCAGCACGATCAGTAGCGAGAGGAAAATAAAGAGCAGGCTCTTTGTGGTAATCTTTTCTTTGAAAAAAAGTGCGGCAAGCAGGCTAGTAAAAAATGTATACAACCCAACGATGATGTAGACGAGAGATATTGGCCCGAGCGAGAGGGCCATCACCATTGTATATGCGCTCCCCATTTGGAGAACACCACTGAGTAAGGACCATTTGTATATCCGTCGGTCTGTAAAGTCACTCCGTGAGATGTCAGCTCTTTTGTAGTATAAAATTATGAGTGACGAAAGTAGTGCGAATGCGAGTTGCCAGAAAATAAAGTTGTGTAGGTCCACATGATCGGCACCGGATTTTTGAACAAACTTATTAAACGTCGACAATAGTGCGATAAACGCAAAAGACGGTAATATTTCGGCGATAAAGTGCATCTTGTTATTCCAGTATGATGCGACGAATAGTAGCACTGACAGCATAATTGCAATCCACTGTACGAACGAGATAACTTCGTGGAGGAAAAGTACTCCACCGATAACAACAAAAATATTTGAAGCCAAGCTCGTGAACGGAAATACGCTACTCGTGTCTTGTTTATGGAGGACGTGCATTTGCGTCAGCGTGAGGACTGAGTAGCCAGTACCCCAGAGGAGGGCGAGGAAAATCGTTTTAGGTTCAACGGTGATTGAGTGGTAGAGGGCAATTCCCGCAAGCAGCGTTGCAAAGAAATATGACCATGCTGAAAGTGTGTATTTGTTGATTTTTTGAGATGCGGGGACTTTATAGAGAGCCATCAAGAGGCTGAGCTGGGCGAGACTTGCTACGGCATATATCGTCCAGTCATTCATGCATGTATCATATCACCCACATGTTATATCCCAAATTTCATGCCGCGGTGGGGGGAGAAGGCGGCGTAGCGGTAACAGGCACCGAGGTTCATCAGCTCGAGCTCGTCGGTCACCATGGCGACGAGGGCTGTCGTCGAGATTTCACGCAGTTTCTTTTTGCGTATTAGTGATTCGATTTTGCCCACAACGTCTCGCGCAGAGAGTGCTGCATCACCACAGTCGACATGTTTACCACTAGAGAGTGCATCATAGATAGAGGCAAAGAGTTTTTCACGCACATAGCGCGTTGTTTTTCCACTACGTTTTTTGATGATCAAAAAATCAAGCGCAGGGGACTCGTAGGTTGAAAAAGTCTCGTTGCATGAGGGGCATTTTCGGCGTCGCCAAATAGTCGCCCCACTATTTGTGATGCGCGTGTTTTCAACCTCGGTTTTCTTCGCCGTACAGTAAATACAGTGCATAGTAGTATGTTGTCATAAACATATGTGTATAGTCAACTACCCATACTACTAGTTGTCATAGTAGTACACATGAGTAGAAAGCTACAGTATGTATGGATTTATTCAGTTCATTGTAAAAAGGAAAATGTATGGGCTACCACGTTACACACATACCGAAGGGAATACTTGGAGAATTGTCGAAGATAGAAGAAGAGGTCGCTGAGCTTGCGGACGCGCTGGCGCAAGGGAACAAGCTGATGGCATTGCAAGAGCTCTCTGACATGTATGGGGCGATAGACTCGATGCTCGAGCGTCGCTTCGTGGGATTTTCTATGGAAGACCTTGCGGTCATGGCACGCGCGACACGTTCTGCTTTTTTGGATGGTACTCGCCCATCGCACCGTCCGAGTGTGACGCTCGAAGACTTGCGCGCGAGATGTACGAGCATTCACTTTTTCGGCCTTGGCTTTATCCAGATCAAGCTTGGGCCACTCGAGCGCGTGCACGTCTACCACCCAGAACTCGCTGCGTTTGTTGATGAGCCGCATGATCATCGTTACGACTTTGAGTCAACAGTACTTTTGGGAAGTCTTACAAACACCACGTATCAGTTCGTCGCCGTGCCTGATGAGTGCCCGACAGATCTGCGCATGCTCGAAACATCCTGCAGTCCAGAAAATACCGCAGACCCAAAAGAAGCAGTCGTGCGGCTGGTGGGGAAAAGTGTGGCCGAGGTGAAGGCTGGCGAGTCATATGTGATGGGGAGGGACCAGTTTCACACCATCGCGACCTCTCCCTACTGCGTGACGCACCTGCGGCGTTCGACTCCTGTTAAAGAATATGCACGCGTGGTGAGGCGAGTGGGCGCTCCCACTGTTTGTCCATTTTCGAAAAACGTCGACGAAGAAAAATTATGGGAATATGTATATGACGCCCACAAATCAATATAAACTCATGGCGGATGCAATTGCATATTACGAGCGGGCGGGTTTTCGCTACGTCGAGACTCCGTGGGCAGTGCCACATGCAGTTGCGCGCATTACGTCACCAAACGACGAGTGTGTTTTTAGTTTTGGGAGTGGGCAGGCCTTGGTGGGGAGTGGCGAGCAGTCCCTCCTTGCCCTCGCTGAAGAGGGGAAGCTTGCTACTGGGAAGTATCAGACAACAACACCATGCTTTAGAAACGAAAAGGAAGATGAACTACACCAAAAGTATTTTCTCAAAAATGAGCTCATGGTCTATGCTCCAATAAATGCAGAGGTGGAATTGGAACAACTCTTGGCCATGTGTGTGGAATATTATTCGCACTTTGCACAGGGTCACAAGGTCGCCGTAACTCCGAGCGGTACTCTGGGCGAGCGAGATATCACCGTGAATGGAATCGAGGTG
>JAYTEB010000195.1:0-2929 GCA_043735605.1 Candidatus Lloydbacteria bacterium
CCAGCGACAACACGCGCCACACGGCGCACGTCGATCGACTTTTGGTCATACTCTGGCTTCGGGCGCTCTGCACGAGGGCCGCGCGAGCCTCCACGCTTGTCCCCAGGCTTCCCAGCCCCTCCACCACGGCCAGATCCTCCACGTGCCCCTCCACTCGAACGTGAAGCAGGAGGTCCCGAGCGAGGAGTGAATGTGCGCGCAGGAGAAGCACTTTGTGTAGGTGCTTTCGCGGGAGCAGCGGGTGTAACTTGTGTTTTGTTTTCTTCCATAAATGGTGTCGTAATATCGTGATAGAGAATTAAAATTGGAGACCCGCAGCACGCGCAGCGTCAGCGAGTGCCTTTACGCGTCCCGCGTAAAGAAATCCTCCACGATCAAAAACGACCTTTGTGATCTTTTTCTCTTTTGCCTTTGCGGCAATGTCGGTGCCCACGATCTGTGCACGCTCAAGCTTTGTGCCCTTTGCGCTCGACATATCGCCAGACGAAGCGATCGTCGCCCCCTTATTGTCGTCGATGAGCTGGGCCGTGATGTGGCGTGCGGATCGGAAGATAGCCAAGCGAGGAATACTCACCGTACCAGAAACCTTAGCGCGGATACGATTGTGGCGGCGCATGCGGTGATAGATTTTGAGTGCTGTCTTTTTCATATATTAGGCAGTTTTCTTACCCTGTTTACGGCGAATAATCTCATCGGAATATCGGATGCCCTTACCCTTGTATGGCTCTGGGACTTTCCACGAGCGGACAACGGCGGCAAACTGCCCGACAGTCTCTTTATTGATACCAGAAATGGTGATTGAGCCTTTTTCGGTCGTCACCACGACCCCCTCTGGGGCTTCGAGCTTTACGGGATGCGAAAATCCGAGCGCCATGTTGAGTGTCTGGCCTTTTGCGTCAGCCTTGTAGCCGACACCTTCGATCAAGAGCTTCTTTGTGTAGAGCGTATTTACTCCAGCAATCATGTTTTTCAAGTGCGACGCAGTGGTGCCCAAGAGTGCTTTGACGCTGCGGTCTGCACTGTTGAGTGTCACCTGTATTTCGCTGCCTTCGATTTTGATGTCAATGCACGTGGGCGTCGGGCGAGAAAGGGTGCCGAGTGGGCCCTTCACGGTAACAACGTTATCGGCGAGAGAGACGGTGGTCTTCTCGGGAATCAATATTGGTTTTTTTGCAAGTCGTGACATATATATTTCGATTACCAGACTTTACCAATAATTTCTCCTCCCACATGCTCCTTGTGTGCCTCACTTCCCGTGAGAATACCTTTTGGAGTAGAGAGAATCATGATGCCGTGACCCTGGTTGACCGGACGCAGTTCTTTTGCACCAATATAGAGACGACGCGATGGGCGAGAGACGCGCTCCATGCCCCGCACATGAGGTGCGCGTGGAGCGTCGTAGACAACACCGACTTCAATCACTCGCTCCGTTGTGCGGCCTTTCAGCACTTTCTTCGACACAGAAGCGAGATATCCCTCTTTCATGAGGACGTTTGCAATGCGCATTTTCACATCAGAATAAGGAATATAGACGGACTTCTTGCCGGCAGTGCCACCATTCCTGATGCGCATGAACATATCTGCGATGGGGTCGGTGATTACCATGATGATTTTTTAATTCCAGGGACTTTTCCCTCGTTTGCTAATTCACGAAAACAGATACGGCAGAGATCGAAGTCTCTGATATATCCGTGCCTGCGACCACACTTGAAACAGCGATTCACTGCCCGCCCAGGAAATTTGGGGGTAAGCTGTCGCGCGATTGTTGATTTTTTCGCCATAGATATAAATAGGTATAAGGCGACCTTCGACTGGTCGTTTGTGTGCGCTCCGAGAATATCACGCCAATTTTCTTCTCAAACTCATTGCAACAGTCGCAATGAGGCCGAAAAGGAGATGGACGGATCACAAGGAGCGTACGGCAAGACTACCAAATGGCTTAAAATAAGTCAATTTTCATCTCTCCAGGGTGGGAACCTGGAAATAAGAAAATGAAATACTGTTTTTGGAAGTTTTTTGTTCTGGATGGGAGTATTATTTAGTTGACAAAGCACAACGCAAGGCGTTAAATGAGTATGGTTTTTTTTCTTTTCGCTGAGGTTTTCTCATGAAACGCATCTGCATACGCTTGGCTGCCTGCATCGCCCTTACCCTGCCCATTTTCGCAAGTGCCAATATTGGCAACAATTTCACTTCTGTGTATCTCAAGTGGAAAACGGAGTTTCACATGTCTGCGTTCACGCCAGAAGAAGATCGTTTACTAAATGAGCGAGTGCTGAATGGGGACTGCGGGCTCATCACCTTTTCTTTTGCCATTATTGGGGGCGGCCACCTTCCCACCGAAATGCGGACGGTGCAGTACGAGTCGAACAAAACACCCCATGCGCAAAAATATCAATGGTACCTCGAAGAATTCAAGCGCATCTGCAAAATAAACGGGAAACCGGCTGAATGAGTCGGTTTTTTTACAAACAAACAAAAAACCTCCAAAGTGGAGGAATTTTGTTTGCATTTTACTATTTAAGCCCTAACACTGCACCTCTTGAGTGGGTTTTTTACTTCTTGCGCTTCTTGCTTGGTGCGCCTACTGTTTTTTCGCGCTTTTTCTTTCCCTCATTTGCGGTGTCGCGGAATGGGAAGCCGATATGCTCAAGAAAATCAATCGACTCCTGCTTGTTGCGGGTCGAGACGACGATGGTCAGTGCGAGGCCAAACACGTCCTTCAAATCCTCGTCTGCAGTCTCAGGGAAAATCGTATGCTCCTTGATTCCCAGAGTGAAATTCCCCATGGCGTCAATAGAGCTCGTGCGGAAGCCACGGAAGTCGCGCGTACGAGGGATGGCAATATTCACGAGCTTGTCGAGAAATGTGCTCATGTGATTGCCACGCATGGTGACCATCTGGCCGATCACATCGCCCTCGCGGAGCT
>JAYTEB010000196.1:0-7146 GCA_043735605.1 Candidatus Lloydbacteria bacterium
ATGGTGTACGTATTCGTTCCACCAACACGCTCTTTGAGCGCCGCGAGCGACCCGAGAGCCTCTACCTTCCCACACTTGTTGCACTTCCACACAGGCAGAGGGGCGCCCCAGTAGCGGCTGCGCGAGATGGCCCAGTCACGTGCACCCTCGAGCCACTTTCCAAACCGGCCATCGCGAATGTTTTCCGGAACCCAACTAATTTCTTTATTTTCTTCGATAAGGCGGGGCTTCAGTGCGGTCACATCCACAAACCAGCTCGATGCGGCGTAATTTAAGAGCGGCGTGTCACACCGCCAGCAATGTGGGTAAGGGTGGGTAATATTTTCTTTTGCAAAAAAATGTCCATGCTCTTGGAGATATTTGAGTATGGCAATGTCGGTAGCAAGACGCACGCGGTCGTCGTCACTTTTTGGCTTAACCGAAAGCCCTGCGAAGTCGCGCACCTCGGGCTTCATGGTGCCGTCCATCGCTACGTGTTGAATAAAGGGAAGCTTGAGTTTTTTTCCAAGCTCCATGTCTACCTCTCCGAAGGCGGGCGCTTCATGCACAATACCGGTACCAGAGTCTGTGGTGACAAAATCTGCAGCGACGACCTTCCAGCCATTCTCGCGATTCGGTAATTTTTCGTCGTTCGCGTAGTAGTCGAAGATGGGTTTATAGGGAAGTCCGACAAGCACTTTTCCCTTGCGCTCTTCCACCACCTCATGCACCTTGTCTGTAAATATTTTTGCAACGAGGTCACTCGCGACAACATACCGCACACCTTCGTGCACGACAGTTGCATACGCAACCTCAGGATGTACTGCCACCGCAACGTTGCCAGGGAGCGTCCACGGAGTCGTAGTCCATGCGATGAGATACGTATTGGGTTCGTCGACGAGCGCAAATTTTATATATACCGAAATATCCTTTATTTCCTTGTATCCCTGTGAAACCTCAGATGCGGCGAGGGTCGTCTCACAGCGAGGGCAGATATGCATCGACTTGAAACCCTCATAAATAAGTTTTTTGTCGTAGAGAGTTTTGAATGCCCACCAAATACTCTCGGTATAACTCGCGTCCATCGTCTTGTACTCGTGCTCCATATCTACCCATCTACCCATGCGCGGGACAATGCTTTTCCATTCTTTGTCGTACATAAGCACGCTCTCTTTCGCCTTCTGGTTGAATGCGCCGATACCATATGCCTCGATGTCTTTTTTTTGCTTGAGGCCAAGCTCTTTTTCGATCAAATTTTCAATAGGAAGCCCGTGGCAGTCCCAGCCCCATTCGCGGCGCACGTAGCGTCCACGCATCGTCTGGTAGCGCGGGATGATATCTTTGATGGTGCCCTGCAAAAGGTGTCCGTGGTGGGGAAGTCCCGTAGCAAAGGGTGGCCCGTCATAAAACACATACGCATCCTTTCCCTCATTTTGCTGCTGAGACTTTTCAAAGATTTTATTTTTCTTCCAAAAAGCGAGCACGACCTCTTCGCGGGTGTTGATCGACGTGGCGCCTCCCTCTTTCGGTGTTTCTTCCATAGATAGCGATTATACTATAGTTTTTTTATGAGGATGGCAAAATATCGCATAGTGTACAAAAAAAACGCGAGACGGCGCTCTGCGTTTTTATTTACTTTTTAGGCATTGTGACACTTTCGCCACAGCCACATATCTGTGCTCCACTCGGTATGACGAGCACTTTTTCAGACGCAAGCGACCCAGTGCCCGTTTTCTTGAGCGTAATCGTCGCGTATTCAAACTCCTCGTTGTCGTCGATGTTGCAAATAATAGTGAGTCCACCTGACTCCACCAGCACGTCACCCTCACGCCTAGCGGCACCAAAGGTGAAAATATGCCCCACGTCGCCACAGCCAAAGCTCCTGTTTACGCTGAGGCGTAGTGGCTGCAGCATCTTCATGGGGTCTTTTGCGATTTGTCGAAGCAGGAATGCTGCTGCCTCAGGGGAAAGAACTAAACTCATTTGATACTCCTTGTGTATGCGTTGCACGCGTCAGAAAAACCCTGTGACCATTCTACTTTGTGCGGAGAAAAAGAAAAGCCCCCGCGGTGGGGGCCTCTGACCTATCTCTGTGCGAGCCACTCTCTCACCCACACACTCAGCATGCCCGCAAGTGGGCTCGGGGAAGGAGTATTGTCTATCACAAGGTGTGCAGCGGTGCGCAGCGAGCGAATCTGGGATTCCGCTTCTGCCTTTCCCAGCTGCATAAAAGCGGGGAAAGAAAGTTCTGCGTCTCCAGGTTTCTCATTGCGCAGCGCGTGGCGCATCCAACGAGTGAGCGTATCTGCCTCAATGTATATCAAACGGAAAAACACGGAAGCGTCAGCAACAAGCTCCGCAATGTCGACCGTCCTACGAATGCCTTCAATAATAACGACAGGGCTTTCTGTCTGACTGGCTGCAATCAGCGAAAGCACACTACGCTCGAGAATGTTTTCCCCAAAGTGCTCGCGCGCCTTGGTGGAAAGCTCCTGAAGATCTGCGGTGGATGCATTCTCACTCCAGCTGCCATTATGCGCTGGAATAAACTCGTCGAGGATCCAAATTGCAAAGCGGTCGTGTGCGTCAGGTGATACGTCGGGACCGAGGCGAAAGGCCGCTTCGCAAACAGGCCTGATGCGCATGCGCGCAGTTTCTTCGTCGACGACAGTGTCCGGATCCCACGCGTGAAAGATACCCGTATCTACCAAGCCAGAGAGTAATGCGCGGTAAAATTTGCGCAGAGAGTCTGAGAAACGAAATGATGGCGCCTCGGGATAGAGCGCCTTCACAATGTCGGTCGCGGTACCTTTACCCGCAGCCATTTCGCCCGCAAAGCCAAGTATTAATTTTTGCACATGCACCCCAAAAAGAAGAACGACTGCACACCATCTTATGTAAAATATACCGAAAAACAACTTGACCAAAAATGCTACATTCGCTCTGGTGCAGTGATACCCAAAAGCCAGAGTCCGCGGAAAATAATGCACGATGTCATGTGCACGAGTGCAAGCTTCTGTGCCTCGTCGCTACTGCCAATCACCTGATTATATGCATAAAATGCATTAAACTCACGCGCAAGCTCGATCAAGTATGTGGCGACGTGGTGGGGCTCGCGCATGACCTGCGCGCGCAGGACAACCTCGGGAAATCGGAGAATGTGTTTATGGAGCAGGGGAACCTCGTCCGTAACTCCAAAGACTACCCTTGGCGTGACCTCGGACTTGGCGAGGAGGGAGCGGGTGCGGGCATACGTGTATTGCAAGTATGGGCCGGAGTCTCCCTCAAAAGAAAGCGACTGCTCGAAGTCGAAGATGATGTCCTTCCCTGCTGCTTGGCGCAATATCGAGTACTTGATGGCGCCTATGGCGACCGACTCACCGATGGCATCTTTTTCGGTATCAGAAAAGTCTCCCTCTTTGATTTTAGTTAGTGCTTTTTCTTTGGTGTCGCCAATGAGTGACTCGGCGGTGATAACGTCGCCCGTGCGCGAGGACATCTTCCCCGTCGGGAGTCGTAGCATCCCATGCGAATAATGCTCAGTCTTCGCTGCAAGCTCGGGAAAGACTTTCGCCATCGCGTCAAGTAATACTTTAAAATAATCATTGATCTCATTTCCAGTAATGACGATAGACACGTCATAGGGATAGGTATCGTATTTGATCTGCGCCAGACCCAGCTCCTTTGCTTCGTAGGTTGGTAGCCCCTCCTTATTGATGAAAACGCGCGTATGAAGACCCTTGGCCTCATCGCCTTTGTACACCATAGCCCCGTCACTTTTTTCAAATATATCGGGATGCTTGAGGACAACCTCTTTTCCAAATACGCCAGTTTTTGATTCAAAGAAATAAAAATTAAATGCCATGCCGTCGCCATGGTTCGTGCCAAGTCGTTTATAGACTGTCTCCAGATACGCAAGGCTCCATGAACGACCGACATCATAGCAACGATTAACCTCCGAGTCAGAGCGATCGTATATTTTTTTATTTATTGCAGTAATCTCCAGCTTTGCCACCTCATCGGCCTTGAGCGCTGTTGCCCCAACAACATATGCCTCTGCAAGAAATGCTATTTTTTCGGAAAGGGGCATCTGCTCTTCTGGCAACCTTGCTTTCAACATTACCCATACTGGGCAAGCAATCTGCAAACCCACATCGCCTTGATAACAGGTGCGCTTTGTTTCTGCACCACTCGCCTCAATGAGGCGGGAGATGGACTCGCCGACGGTATTGCTCATCAGGTGGCCAATATGAAACTCTTTGAATGGATTGGGGTCGGTGTATTCGACGATGACCTTTTTGCCCTTCAGGCTTTCGTTGTTGCCGTAATTCTCCGTCGCAAGTGCGGCTTCGAGCTCGCGCGCAAAATATTCTTTCGACAGCGTGATGTTGATAAACCCAGGCCCCGCAATACTAAATTCCATGTCGAGACTAAGTCTTGACATGGTTGCGACGATTTCTTCAGCGAGGGCGCGAGGGCTCTTTCCGGCGTGCTTAGCCGCAGCCATTGCTGCGTTCGTCGACCAGTCGCCATGAGTGATATCGGCAGGGTGCTCCACGACGAAGGAGACGCCCTCTACTCCGAGTTCGGCAAGCGCGCTATTAATATGCCCCCTCAATGTTTCATCCATAGTGTTATATAGGAAGATAGTATCAGACGCGTGGAAAAACAAAAAGCCGACCTCGCGGTCGGACTCGTCTTCGTGGAAAGAGGACGGTTTAGGATGCAAACTCTTTTGCGACAATATCCTCTACCATGGCAAGCACTTTTTCCACTGGCTGGCTTGTGTCGAGGCTCACCCAACGCCCTGACTTCAGGTTCGCAAAAAACTTTTTGTATCCGAGGTAAACATGCTCATGAAATGCCGCCTCCTCTTGGTCAAATCGGTCAATCTCACCCGCAGCCATGCGACGCGCCAGTGCAACCGCAGGGGGGACATCGCAAAAAATGTAGAGGTCGGGGCTACGTGTTACGACCCTTTCGTTTACATAGTAAAAGAGGTCGCTGTGTTTATCTTTCCAGCGCGCATACACCTGATATGCATACGTCGAGGAATCAAAACGGTCGCAAATGACGTGCTCGCCACGACGAAGTGCCGGGATGACCACTTGCTCCAAATGCTCGGCGCGCGCTGCCTCAAAGAGAAGGAGCTCGGTCATGGTGCCCATTCTGTCACCCTTGATAATGCCACGCAATTTTTCGGAAAGTGGGCACCCCCCCGGCTCTCGAGAAAAACAGACATTCCTCTCTGCGTAAACCTTCTTTAGATGTTCGCAAATAGTACCCTTTCCAGAGCCCTCACCACCATCAATGACGATAAATTTTCCAGGAGTCTGCATATTTTATCCTTGTATAAAAAACATATCCTTATTCATTGTAGCCCAAAATTTTGAGCACTTTTATTCCCCATACTTTTTGAGAATCACGTCAAGCTGTGCCTCCAATTCCTGCATACTGCCTGCGTTGTCGATGACCTCCGCCGCAAAGGCTTCGAGCTTCACAATTTCCTGCTCGGGCTCGGCCTCGTGGTCGTCTTCGAACTGCTCGAGTGTCTTCGTTTTGTCGTCGACATTTTCCCCTCGCAGTACGAGCCTGTCGTAGCGGGTCTTCATGGGTGCGGTAATGTAACAAAGCGTGAACTCCGGAAGCTCGCGCAGATACTTCACGTCCTCGAGGCGGCGGATGCCGTCGATGACAATGAGCTCGTGGGTGTCGTGCTTTGCATCCTCGAACATCACACGGGCGAGGACATCTTCACCAAACTCTTTGCGCAGTAGTATCGAAAAGCGCTGCATACGCTCACGCTCGAGTGGTATGTGGATGCGACTCAACATGTCGCGCAAGATGTTCGAGAAGCGATAGGTGACTGCTCCTTTATGTTCGACAAAATACTTCGCCGCGGTCCCCTTTCCACTCGACATCTCTCCCGCAAATCCGAGAATTATTTTTTTCATATGCGCAGCATTGTTACATGTTATCGTACGTCTCTGTTTCACTGGAAAGTACCTCGAGTGTTACTCCTGCTTCTTTGAAAATTTCTTTCGAGCGTGCGGCAGCGTGATAGTCCTTGCCACATACCACACGCACAATACCCACGTTGATAATGAGCTTTGCGCAGACATAGCAGGGTGCCATGTGTGTGTAGAGTGTAGCACCCTCGAGTGACACGCCGACACGGGCGGCCTGCACGATAGCGTTTTGCTCGGAGTGTGTGGTGCGAATGCAATGCTGCGACTCTTTGCCTTCACTGCTGATGACGGTGTGCATTTCGTGACCCTGCTCGTCACAAGAAGGAAGGCCCACTGGGGAGCCCACGTAGCCCGTGGTGAGGATGCGTTTGTTTTTCACGGTGACGGTGCCCGCGCGGCCGCGATTGCACGTACCCCGCGAGCCCACGAGCTCTGCGATGCTCATAAAGTATTCGTCCCATGAAGGGCGTACATGGGTAGCCTCGGTAATTTTATTCATATCCCCAGTATATCAAATTTAACACTGCATGCTGCATTCATTTGACAAATAACCAAGTCGAGGTAACTTGAATGAAGATGCTCGGGGACTCACTCATTGGGGAAAACCACATGAAATCACTCTTCGCTTTTCTGCTCGGCGCTGCAACTGCAACTCTCTACTTTGCGAGTAAAAGTAAGCCGTCTACGTCTATGCTCGTGGCACAAGAAGAGGAGGTTGATCCACGCTTCTTCAAAGCTCCGGCCACAGAAGTACAGAAGTACTTACACTAAAAAACTGCCATATGTGGCAGTTTTTCCATTAAGTTGCTAAATCAAAATTTTAATGTAGTATTCTACCGAGAAACACTCTTCTTGGGGAAAGTTGTGAACAAAAAAGAGATACTGAAGACCATTTCAGATGCACTCGATAAACTCGACGAGGAGCCCGAGTACCTCATTGCTGATCAAGACCGTCGGAGTATCCGCAACGATCGCATCATGGCAGAATTACACATGAAGGACGGCAAGGTTGTATTCTTCCACTTCTTCGATACTCCCAATAAAATTCAGGGAGAAATCAATCGCGCAGCAAACAGAAAAATGCTTACTGACGAACCTGACTGATCGAAGTTCCTGACACCGCATCCCTGATGCGGTTTTTTATACACCAAACGAAACCCCGCACAACATAAAAAAATAATTATCTTAACCTGTGCTA